>JANNXB010000187.1:0-28060 GCA_031409355.1 Betaproteobacteria bacterium
GAAGGGAATGGCGGAAATTCCCTTTCGCGGCATTCTGCCCGCCACCGTCACCACGCCCGGCGCGGTTGCCAGCTGGTGCGAGGCGCACGCCGCGTACGGTCGCCTGCCGCTGGCACGCGACCTGGAAGCAGCGATCGGCTACGCGCGCGATGGGTTCCCGGTCACCGCGCGCCTCGCCGGCTGGATCGAGCAGACCGCGGCGGAGCTGGCGCAGCATCCCGAGACCGCGGCGATCTACCTCCCCGGCGGCTCCGCGCCGCGTGCCGGCGCGAAGTTAATCAATCCCAACCTGGCTCGCACGCTGGACGCGCTGGCCCAGGGCGGCCGCGCCGCGTTCTATGAAGGCGATGTCGCGGCGGAGTTCGCGCGCTTCGCCCGAACACACGGCGGATTCTTCAACGCCGCCGATTTGGCCGCGCAGGACGCGCGCTGGGGCGAACCGATCAGCGGCACTTATCGCGACCTGACCCTGTACCAGACCCCGGCGCCAACGCAGGGATTCACCGTGCTGCAGATGCTCAACCTGATCGAGCCGCTGGAACTGCATCGTAAGGAATTCCTCGGACCCGACCACGCCCACCTGCTGGTGCAGGCCAAGCAGATCGCCTATCACGATCGCGACCGCTGGCTCGCCGATCCGCGCTACGCCGAAGTGTCCATAGAGCGGCTGATCTCGAAGACTTATGCGGACGAACGCCGCGCCCTGATGGATCCGGCGCGCACCCTCTCATGGGATCGCGTGCCTTCCTACGGCAGCCTCAAGGGCGACACGGTCTACATCGCGGCGGTCGATGCCGAAGGCAATGCGGCGTCGCTCATCAACAGCCTGTACGGCGTCTTCGGCTCGGCCGTGATCGCGGGCAGCACCGGCGTGGTGCTGCAGAATCGCGGCGCGTACTTCTCACTCGACCCGAAGCACCCGAACCGGCTCGAGCCCGGCAAGACGCCGCTGCACACCCTGATCGCCTCGCTCGGCTTCCGCGACGACAAACTGTGGAGCGTGCTGGGCTGCATGGGCGCGGACGGCCAGCCGCAGATCCAGCTGCAGGCCTACGTGGCGATGATGGACTTCGGCCGCGACATCCAGGAAGCGCTCGAGGCGCCGCGCTGGCTGTCGGGCCGCTTTGCCCTGGGCGAAGCGCGCGACACGCTGCACATCGAGAGCCGCTTCGCCACCGCCACGATCGACGAATTGGCGCGCCGCGGCCATATCCTCGACCGCTGGGGTCCATGGAACGAACTGGCGGGGCATGCGCACGGCATCACCATCGACCCGCAAAACAATCTTCGCAGCGGCGGCGCCGACCCGCGCAGCGACGGCGCGGCAATCGGCTACTGAACTAGCCTCGAAGCTTGAATCGCTGGATTTTTCCGGTTGCCGTCTTGGGCAATTCGGTGGCGAATTCTATCCAGCGCGGATACTTGTATGGGGCCAGTTTTGATTTCACGTAGGCCTGCAGTTCTTCGGTGGTGGCCTGCTTGCCGGGTTTCAGCACGACGAAGGCCTTTGGCTTGACAAGCTTTTGCTCGTCTTCCTTGCCGACCACCGCGGCTTCGAGCACCGCCTCGTGCGACACAAGCGCGGCTTCGACTTCGGCGGGCGAGACCCAGATCCCGGAAACCTTCAGCATGTCGTCGGTGCGGCCGCCGTAGGCGTAGTAGCCATCGGCGTCCTGGCTGTACTTGTCGCCGCTGCGCGCCCATTCGCCGACGAAGGTGCTGCGGCTCTTGGCGCGGTTGTTCCAGTAGAGGTTGGCCGCGGTCGGGCCCTTGATCAGCAATTCGCCCAGCTCGCCCTGCTTCACTTCGTTGCCCTGCTCGTCCACCAGCTTCAGCTCGTAGCCCGGCACCGCCTTGCCGGTGGTGCCGAGGCGGAAATCGCCAGGCCGGTTGGAAAGGAAGATATGCAGCATCTCGGTGGAGCCGATGCCGTCGAGAATGTCGACCCCGGTCTTCTCTTTGAAGTTCGTGGCTATTTGCGAAGGCAGCGCCTCCCCCGCCGAAATACAACTTCTCAAAGACAAAGATGAACGAGAAGGAAAGCTGGGCGAGGCAAGCATCCCCGCATACAGCGTCGGCACGCCGAAGAACAGGGTCGGCTTAGTCGGCTGAGATGCGTCCGTCAGGCGCTTGAACACCGCGTCCGGCGTCGGGCGCTCGGCCATCAGCACGGTGGTCGCACCCACCGCGAGCGGAAACGAGAGCGAATTGCCCAGGCCGTAAGCGAAGAAGAATTTCGCCGCGGAGAAAATGACGTCCGATTCCTTCAGATCGAGCACGCCGCCGGCGTAAAGCTCGGCGGTGAGCCGCATGCTCGAGTGCACGTGCACCGTTCCCTTCGGCATGCCGGTCGAGCCCGACGAGTAGAGCCAGAAGCAGGGATCGTCGCAGGTGGTGGGGGCGGCAATTAAGTCGGGGTTGCTACCTGATAAAAAATCAAAGGGTGGGACGATGACATGCTTCAAGAACGGCAGTTTCGACAGGAACGGCTCGAACTGGCCTTTCAGCGACGGCGAGACGAGCAGCGCCTTCGCGCGGCTGTCGGACAGCATGTACTCGTAGTCCTTCGGCGTGAGCAGGGTGTTGACGGCGACCGGCACGATGCCGGCCTTGATGGCGCCGAGGAAGGCCACCGGCCAGTCGATGGAATCGTGCATCGCGATGAGGATGCGGTCCTCCATCCTCAGGCCCAGCGACAGCAAGTAGTTGCCGAAGCGGTTCGCCCGATCGGCGAGCTCGCCGAAGGTGCACTGCCCCGCGTCATCGATGTAGGCAACCTTGCCGGCACGGCCGGCCTGCACGTTGCCGCCGATCAGGTCGTCGGCCGCGTTGTAGCTGCGGGGGATGTCCACGAACTCAATTGTACTTAGGTACTTACGGCAACAGCATCCCTGGCAAGAGCCAGCCAGCCCTCGCCCCACTCCGCCGCCATTTCCTCGGGCAGGACGCCCGAGGAGGCGTCGTGCTGCACGCGCTCGCCGATGCGCTGCGCCCCGAGTTCGGAAAGGATGTCGTCGAAGCGCTTGCCGCCGAAATTGAAGGTCTCGGCATAGGTGCGATCGCCCAGCCCGAATATGCCGTAACGCACACGGGACAGGTCCGGGCGCTTCGCCTTCAGGTCTTCGTAGAAGTTCTTCGCGTTGTCCGGCACGTCGCCCTGGCCGTAAGTCGAGGTGACGATGAGGAAGATCCCCTCCCGCCCGAACACCGAGCTCTCGAGCTTGTCCATGAGGAGGGTTTCGACCTGTACTTCACCGTCGTCCCACACCAATTCAAATTCCTGGGCAACGAGTTGCGCGGTGCCGGTCATGGTGCCGACCAGGAGATTAAGCTTCATTGACATCTACTATAATGCAGCTTAAAATCATCGTCAAGCACTATACTTCATGAACGCGCCGCTTTCCCCGTTGCAACAAGAAGCCGCCTACCTGGCCCAGCTGGGCGATCGCGTGCGCGCCTGGCGCAACTCGCAGGGCATGACGCGCAAGGCGCTGGCCGTGGCCTCGGGCGTGTCCGAACGCTACCTGGCGCAGCTGGAGGCGGGCGAAGGCAACATTTCCGTGCTGCTGCTGCGCAAAGTCGCGCGCGCCATGGGCGTGGCGGTGGAAAGCCTGGTGCGCGATGCACCGGACCATGAGCCGGCCGGCCGCCGCATCGCCCTGCTCGGCCTGCGCGGCGCGGGGAAATCCAGCCTGGGCGAAAAGCTCGCCGCCTCGCTGGGCGCCCCCTTCATCGAGCTGGACCACGAGGTGGAGCGCGAGGCCGGCGCCAAGCTGGGCGAGGTATTCGCGATGTACGGCCAGGAGGCCTACCGCCGCTTCGAGCGCCGCGCCCTCGAACGGGTCCTGCGCACACACGAATCGGCCGTGATCGCCGCCGGCGGCAGCCTGGTCACCGATCCCGATACCTACCGGCTGCTGCTCGACAACTGCCGCACCGTCTGGCTCAAGGCCAGGCCCGAGGAGCACATGAACCGCGTCATTGCGCAGGGCGACATGCGTCCTTTCAAGGGCAGGTCCGCGGCGATCGACGAAATCCGCAAGCTGCTCTCCGACCGCGACCGGCTTTATTCCCGGGCGGACGTGACCGTCGATACGACGGGCAGGCCTTTCAAGGAAAGTTTTTCTGAATTGAAAAGAACGATTGCGGAACAAAAATGATCACATTCGAAACCCAGCCGGACAAGTACAACCACTGGAAGCTGTCGTTCGACGGCGCGGTAGCCACGCTCGCGCTCGACATCGCGGAGGACAAGGGCATCGCGCCGGGCTACAAGCTGAAGCTCAACTCCTACGACCTTGGCGTCGACATCGAGCTGCACGACGCCATGAACCGCATCCGCTTCGAGCATCCCGAGGTGAAGTCGGTGGTGATCACCAGCGGCAAGAGCCGCATGTTCTGCTCGGGCGCCAACATCTACATGCTCGGCCTGTCTAGCCACGCCTGGAAAGTGAACTTCTGCAAGTTCACCAACGAGACGCGCAACGGCCTGGAGGACTCGAGCCGCCATTCCGGCCTCAAGTTCCTCGCCGCGCTGAACGGCACCACCGCCGGCGGCGGCTACGAACTCGCCCTCGCCTGCGACGAAATCGCCATGATCGACGACCGCTCGAGCACGGTGAGCCTGCCCGAGGTTCCGCTCCTGGGCGTGTTGCCGGGAACAGGCGGACTGACAAGAATCGTGGACAAGAGAAAAGTCCGGCGGGACCTTGCCGACGTCTTTTGCACCACCGCCGAAGGCGTGCGCGCCGACCGCGCGAAGGAATGGAAGCTGGTCGACCACGCCGCCAAGCCGCAGCAGTTCAATGAATTCGTGAAAAACCGGGCGCTGGAACTTGGGAAGCAATCGGATCGCCCGGGCGGCGACGGGGTTGCATTGACGCCTTTGGTTCAGAAATTTGTTTCCCTGAAGATAAACAAGGAAGAACGGACTGCGGAGCTTATTGTCCAGGGCCCCACCAAAGATCAGATTCAAATGCAGAGAAATGCGTCCTGGTATCCCTTGCAGCTCGCGCGCGAGCTTGATGAAGCAATCCTGAACCTGCGTCACAACCACTTGGACGTGGGGCTGTGGATCTTCAAGACGAAGGGAACGATCCAGGAAGCATTGGATCTGGATTCATTGCTTAAAACCAACGAAACAGATTGGTTTGTCCGGGAAACGCTCGGCTACCTGCGCCGGACCTTCGCGCGCCTGGACGTGTCCTCGCGCTCGATGTTCGCCGTGGTGGAGCCCGGCTCCTGCTTCGCCGGCACGCTGGCCGAGCTGCTGTACGCCGCGGATCGCATCTACATGCTGGACGCGGAAGAGAATGGACCGTCGATCGCGCTCTCGCCGCTGAATTTCGGCACCTACCCGATGGTGAACGGCGAATCCCGGATCGCGGCTCACTATTGCGGCGAGGTGCCTGAATTGCCCGCCGGAGAGATTCTGAATACTCAGAAGGCAAAAACGCTCGGCCTTATCACTGCCGCCCCCGACGACATCGACTGGGAAGACGAAGTGCGCATCGCGATCGAGGAGCGCGTCACCCTTTCGCCCGACGCGCTCACCGGCATGGAAGCCTCGCTGCGCTTCACCGGACGCGAGAACATGCTGACGCGCGTCTTCGGCCGGCTGTCGGCCTGGCAGAACTGGATTTTCATCCGGCCGAATGCGGTCGGCGAGCAAGGCGCCCTGAAGGTGTACGGCACGGGTTCGAAGGCGAAATTCAACTGGGAACGGGTGTAACCATGAGCGGCATCAACTACTCCGAGAAGATCCCGAACAACGTCAACCTGGCGACCGACCGCACGCTGCAGCGCGCGCTGGAGCACTGGCAGCCGAAGTTCATCGACTGGTGGAAGGGCATGGGCCCGGCCGATTTCCAGGGCGCCGACGTCTATCTGCGCACCGCGGTGTCGGTGGATTCGGACGGCTGGGCGCAGTACGGCGCGGTGAAAATGCCGGACTATCGCTGGGGGATTTTCCTCGCCGACCCCGTGGCCGACCGCAAGATCGGCTTCGGCGACGCCATGGGCCAGCCGGCCTGGCAGCAGGTGCCGGGCGAGTACCGTTCGATCCTGCGCCGGCTCATCGTGACGCAGGGCGACACCGAACCCGCGTCAGTGGAGCAGCAGCGCCTGCTCGGCCATACCTGCCCGTCGCTCTACGACCTGCGCAACCTGTTCCAGGTCAACGTCGAGGAAGGCCGCCACCTGTGGGCCATGGTCTACCTGCTGCACGCCTACTTCGGCCGCGACGGCCGCGAGGAAGCCGAGGAACTCCTGCAGCGCCATTCGGGGGACGCCGACAAGCCGCGCATCCTCACCACCTTCAACGAACCGATCAGCGACTGGCTGTCCTTCTTCTGCTTCACCTACTTCACCGACCGCGACGGCAAGTACCAGTTGAAAAGCCTGGCCGAGTCCGGCTTCGACCCGCTGTCGCGCACCTGCCGCTTCATGCTCACCGAGGAAGCGCACCACATGTTCGTCGGCGAGACGGGCATCGGCCGCGTGGTGAAACGCACGCTCGAAGTCATGAAGGAGCTGGGCTCCGACGATCCGGCGAAAATCCGCGCGCATGGCGCCGTGGACCTCGGCCTGCTGCAGAAGTACCTGAACTTCTGGTGCTCCTCGTCGCTCGACCTGTTCGGCAACGAGATCTCGTCGAACTCGGCGGCGAATTTCGCCAACGGGCTGAAGGGCAGGCCCGACGAGACGACTTACGAGGATCATGTTTTGCGCAGTTCCTCTTTCAAGCTTTCCACTCCAGAAGGCATTCAGGAAGTACCCACCTTGAACGCCTTGAACGAGATCATGCGCGAGTCCTATCTCAAGGACTGCGACATCGGCCTGCGGCGCTGGAACCGCGCCATCGAGCGCGCGGGGCATCCCGCGCTGGCGCTAAAGCTGCCCTCGACGCGATTCCGCCGTTCCATCGGGGCGTGGGCAGGGCAGTACGTGAATCCCGAAGGTGTCATGATTGAAAAAAATATCTATGAAAAAAACCTGGACAATTGGATCCCTTCCGCCGCCGACCGGGCCTTCGTGCAATCCCTGATGCAGCGCGTGGTCGAGCCGGGAAAGATGGCGGGCTGGGTCGCGCCGCCCGAGCGCGGCATAAACAACCTGCCGGTGGACTACGAGTACGTGAAGGGGCACTGACGTGCAAAACGTCGCGCGCCTGCGTGGGTTCGTCCAGGACATGACCCGGCTGGTCGAGCGCAGCGGCGCCGACGAACCGCGCATGCTTGACGATGGCGAGAAGCTGCTGCGCGAGCTGGTGGCGCACGACGACTGGCTACCGGACGAGTTCGCCGCCCCGTCGAAGGATTCCTACCGCCAGTACCTGCTCTACTGCGATCCGCTAGAGCGCTTCTCGGTCGCGAGTTTCGTCTGGATGCCCGGCCACCGCACCCCGATCCACGACCACACGGTCTGGGGCCTGGTGGGGGTGATGCGGGGCGAGGAACTGTGTGAGGAGTTTTCTTCCTCGATACAGAAAACAAACTCACACAAGTCAAAACCCGGGGAAGTCGACCGCGTATCGCCGCGCATCGGCGACATCCATGTGGTTTCGAACGCCGGCAAGGAGACCGCGGTGAGCATCCACGTCTACGGCGCCAACATCGGCGCGGTGCGGCGCCACGTCTACGATCCGGCCACCGGGGAAGCGAAGGAATTCGTCTCCGGCTACCACAACCGGACCCTGCCGAACCTCTGGGACCGCAGCGGCCCCGGCTAACGCGCGCCGCGCTCGCGCAGCAGCTTTTCGAAGTGCCTGTGCTTCGCGGTGCGGGCCAGTTCTAGCGGCGTCACGCCGCTGGAGCTCTTCGAATTGACGTCCGCGCCCTTGCTCAGAAGGTATTCGGCCGATTCATAGTGGTTGTAGAGCACCGCGGTGTGCAGCGGCGTCGTGCCGCTCTTGGTGCGACTGTTGACGTCCGCGCCGCGCTGCAACAGCACCCCGATCATCGGCAGCGAGCCCTTCATCACCGCGTAGTGCAGCGCCGAGGCGCCCGTGCCGGGGTCCTTGGCCTCGATGTCGGTGCCCTGCTCGACCAGCTTCATCGCGTTGGCGAAATCGCCCTTCGCGATGGCCGAATGAAGGCTGAGCGGCGCGGCAGCGGCGCTGGGGGTCGCGACTACGGGTTGCGCCTGTGCGGGCTGTGCCTGCGGCGCTGCGGGGGCAGCCTGCGGCGCAGATTGCGGGGCAGGCTGCGCCTCGGGCTGGGCCGGCTTCTTCGTTTCCTCGCTTCCGCTACCGAACAGGGAGCGGAAAAAGCCGCGGATAATCCGGTCGGGGAGCGCCTCCTCGGCGGGCGCAGGCTGCTGGGCATGCCCCGGGGACGCCGATGCGAGGCCCACCACGACCAAAGCCAAAAGCAATCTTCTGCGGCGCAATTTGAGCCCCCCTGACCATCGAATAATACTCCCGCCCGGGATGCCCGCCAGCCCTTTCGCAAGGATGGGCCCCGGCCCATTTGCAATAATAGCGCCCTCATGAAATTTCTCTTCGACCTTTTCCCGGTAATCCTGTTCTTCGCCGCGTTCAAGATGGCGGACATCTACGTCGCCACGGCGGTGGCCATAGGCGCCACCTTCTTGCAGATCGGGCTGCTCGCCCTGCTGCGCAGGAAGATCGAGCCGATGCTCTGGATCAGCCTCGGCATCATCGTGGTCTTCGGCGGCGCCACGCTGGTGCTGCGCGACGAAACCTTCATCAAGTGGAAGCCCACGGTGCTGTACTGGCTGTTCGGCCTCGCGCTTTTCCTCGCCGACCTGGTGTGGCGCAGGAACCTCATCCGCAGCATGCTCGGCACCCAGGTCCAGCTGCCCGAGCCGGTCTGGCGCAGGCTGAACTGGAGCTGGGCGGCATTCTTCGGCGTCATGGGCGTCATCAACCTCGCCGTGGCCTTCAATTTCAGCACCGACCAGTGGGTCACCTTCAAGCTTTTCGGCGCCACCGGGCTGATGGTGGCGTTCATCATCGGGCAGGCGCTGTACCTCTCGCGCCATGTGAAAGACGAACCCCGGCCGGAAGAGAAGCCTTGAGCGTCGCCGACGAAATCCGCCGGCGGCTCGGAACGCTTTTGCCCGCGCGGCTCGAACTTGAGGACGAAAGCGCGAAGCATGCCGGGCACGCAGGCGCGGCGCCGGGCGGCAACACGCACTGGAAACTTACGATCGTGTCAGCCGCCTTCGCGGGAACCAGCACCGTCGCGCGGCATCGAATGATCTACCAGGCACTGGGCGAACTGATGCAGGACCCGATCCACGCGCTGTCCATCAGCGCCCGCGCCCCGGGTGAAACTGACGCATAATTCGGATTAATTCTGAAGGAAAAAAAGGAACCGCATGAAAAAGTCGACACTTGTCCTGGCCCTCTTCCTGCCCTCGCTCGCGATCGCGCAGCTGCCGACCAAGGAACCTGCCAAGGCCGCCCCCGCCAAACCCGCCGCGACCGGCCCGGTCGCCACCGTGAACGGCGTGCAGATCCCGCGTAATCGCCTCGACATCGTGCTGCGCCAGCAGATGGCGCGCGGCGCGCAGGACAACGAGCAGGTGCGCACCCAAGTGCGCGAGGCGCTGATTAACAACGAGCTGCTGATCCAGGAAGCGAACCGCAGCGGCCTGGCGAAGAAGGCCGAGGTGCAGCAGCAGGTCGACCTCGTCAGGCAGGAGGTCATCGCCAACGCGGTGGTCGCGGAGTACATCCGCACCCATCCGATCAGCGACGCCGACGTGCAGAAGGAATACGAGCGCGCCAGGTCGCAGACCGGCGAGCGCGAATACAAGGCCAGGCACGTCCTGGTGTCCACCGAGGAGGACGCCAAGAGCGTCATCGCGGATCTCAAGAAGGGCTTGAAGTTCGACGATGTCGCGCAGAAGCGCTCGCTGGACGAAGGCACGCGCCCCAAGGGCGGCGACCTCGACTGGAACGTGCCCACCAACTTCGACAAGGCCTTCGCCGACGCGTTGGTGAAGCTGGAGAAGGGCAAGATGACCGAGGCGCCGGTGCGCAGCCGCTTCGGCTTCCACATCATCCAGCTCGACGACGTGCGCCCGGTCAATTTCCCGCCGCTGGCGCAGGTAAACCAGCAAATCCAGCAGCGCCTGGTCGCTCAGAAAGTGGACACCCTGATTCGCGAGCTGCGCGGCAAGGCCAAGATCGAGTAAGGAAAGGCCCCACCGGTGCGACTCAACGGCACTGGAGGTATCGAAACCATGATCCGGCACCTGCTTTTCGTATTCTGTATGTCAGCGGCATCCCTGGCGAACGCACAGAGCCTTTCCACCGCGACCTTCGCCGGCGGCTGCTTCTGGTGCCTGGAAGAAGCCATGGAGAAAGTGCCCGGCGTGATATCCGCCGTTTCCGGCTACGCCGACGGGCGCACCAAGAACCCGAGCTACGAGGCGGTCTCCTCCGGCACCACCGGCCACACCGAGGTGGTGGAAGTCAAATTCGATCCCTCGAAGGTGAGCTACGAGAAGCTGCTGGATGCGTTCTGGCTCAACCACGACCCGACCACCATCGCGCGCCAGTTCTGCGACAGCGGCACGCAGTACCGCCCCGGCATCTACTGGCACGATGAGGAACAGCGCAAACAGGCCGAGGCCTCCAAGGCCAAGTACGAAAAGCTCAAGGAATTCAGGCAGCCGCTCGTCACGCCGATCGTCAAGGCATCGCAGTTCTGGCCGGCGGAGGACTACCACCAGGACTATTACAAGAAGAACCCGGTGCGCTACAACTTCTACGTCAACGGCTGCGGGCGCTATAGCCGCCTGAACGAACTGTGGGGTAAGCTGCGCAAATGACCACCGCCATCACGCCTAACGCCAAGCAGCACGACCAGCTGCCGCCCCTCGCCTCGCGCTTCGTCGATGTGGCGGCGCTGCCCTGGACCAAGACCGCCTATCCCGGGATCGAGGCCAAGACGCTGCTGCTCGACCGCAACTCCGGCTTGCTGACGGTGCTCATGAAGATGGCGCCGAACGCGAAGCTTCCCGACCATGAGCACGTGCTGATCGAGCAGACCTGGGTCCTGGAGGGCACGCTGATCTGCGGCGAAGGCAAGGTGACGCCCGGCAATTTCGTCTGGCGTCCCGCCGGCAGCCGGCACGAGGCCTGGGCGGGACCCGAGGGCAACCTCGCGGTGGCGATGTTCCAGCTGCCGAACAAGTTCTTCCAGGCCGATGGGCGGGAGTTCGATTTCCTCGGCCGCGACTGGAACGAGCACTGGGCCGGCGCCGCCAAGGCGCACGCCACGGTTTAGGACTTTTTTCGGCCCAACTGCTTTTTCAGGCGCTTCACGGCGTCGGCCTCGCCGCGCACGCGGAAGGTGGCCCCATCGTTCCCGGCACGTTCGTCCAGCACCTGGCAGCTGCCGAATATTTCGCCTCGCAATTGTTGCGCCGACCACGGCAGGAACAACTCCGCTTCGACGAGGTCCTTCTGGAAATACGCGACGATCGCCTCGCGCAGCTTCGCGATGTCGCCCGCGCGGCGCGCGCTCATGACGATGGCCCCGGGATACAGCGTGCGCAGCAATGACTCGTCGCCGCCATTGTCGATCTTGTTCAGCACCAGGAAGCGCGGCACGTCCTTCGCGCCGATCTCCTCCAGCACTTTTTCGGTCACCGCGAGCTGGCGCTCGAACCCGGGATCGCTCGCATCGACGACATGCAGCACGAGCGAAGCCTCCAGCGCTTCGTCCAGCGTCGACTTGAACGAAGCGACCAGCCCGTGCGGCAGGTTCTTGATGAAGCCGACCGTGTCGCTCACCAGCACGCGCGGCACGCTCTCGGGATGCAGGGCGCGCACGGTCGTATCGAGCGTCGCAAAGAGCTTGTTGGCGACCAGCACCTCGCTGCCGGTAAGCGCGCGCATCAGCGTGGACTTGCCCGCGTTGGTGTAGCCCACCAGCGCGACGCGCGCCAGGCCCGGCCGTTCCTGGCGCCGCGAGCGCTGCGTCTTTCGCTCGGCGCCCATCGCGACCAGCTCCTGCTCCAGCTCTGATATGCGGTCGCGGATCTTGCGCCGGTCGAGCTCGGTTCGCGATTCGCTGGCGCCGCGTCCGCCGACGCCGCTACGCCCCCGGCCCTGCGGCCCGGCGAGCTTGGCCGCCTCGCGCATGCGCGGCGCCATGTAGCCGAGGCGCGCGATCTCGACCTGCGCGCGCGCGGCGCGCGAACTCGCGTGACGGTGGAAAATCTCGAGGATCACCATGGTCCGGTCCATGACCTCGCAGCCGACTTCCTTTTCGAGGTTGCGCGCCTGCGAGGGCGAAATCTCGTGGTCGACGAGGACGACGTCAGCGTCCTCCGCGAGCAAGCGCAGCTCTTCGCGCTTGCCGGTGCCGAAGTAGGCGGTCTGGTCGAACTGGGCGCGCTTCTGCGTGAACGTGCCGACGACTTCGAAGCCCAGAGTCTTGGCGAGTTGGTGAAGTTCAGTCAGCGAGGCTTCGAATTCAACGTCGCTGACGCTCGAGCGCTGCACGGCTGCAACGATCGCGCGCCTGGGTTTTTCCTTGGTTTCATGGGACATGGGGCGCGCAGATTAACAGATCGGGTTATTGACTTTACTGTCAATTGTATTGATACTAGAAGCATGGATGCGCCTTCCCCCGCTGCCGCCCTCCTTGCCCGCATCGCCGATACCGCCCGTGCGCAAGGCCTGAGCCGGCGCGCGCTGGCGCTTCGTGCCGGTTTGCGGCCGGAGACGGTTTCGCGCATCGCCTCGCGTGGCACTTGCGATTTCGCCACGCTCGAGCGGCTGGCCACGGCGGCCGGCCTGCAGCTGGGTTTGCGCGATGAAACACCGCCGAGCACGGGTGGCGGACGCGAGGCGGTATTGCGCAAGCAAGCCCTGATCCGGACCCTTGCGCGTGCCCATGGAGCCCGCTCGCTCGACCTGTTCGGCTCGGCCGCACGGGACGAGGACGGTCCAGGGAGCGATCTCGATTTCCTGGTAGCGCTCGAACCCGGCCGCAGCCTGCTCGACCTGATCGGACTTGCCGAGGACCTGCAGGAGGCGCTCGGTCGCAGGGTCGAAGCGGTCACCGCGGCGGGAATGAAGCCCCGCGTACTGAAGGAAGCGCGCCGCGACGCGGTGCGAATCGTCTAGGAATGCCCCGCAAGGCGACCGACCACCTGGAAGACGTGCTCGAGGCAATCGACGCAATTGCCGGTTACACGCGGGCGGGGAAAAAGGCCTTCGACAGGAACCCGATGCTGCGCGACGCCGTGGCAGCGCGCCTGATTCAGATCGGCCAGGCGGTCAAGGATGCGCAGGCCGAGGGACTCAATCTGCCGCGGCTGCAGCCGGAGATTCCCTGGAGAAACATTGCCGGGATGCGCGATCAGCTGGCGCACAAGTACCGGTTGCTCGATGCGGCCATTGTCTGGGCGGTAGTGGAGAACGATCTTCCCGGAATGCGCAAGGCGGTCAGCGAAATCCTGAATGCCTCGCCCAGATAACGATCAGAACTTCCTCACTCTCTCGATTTCGCTCACCCGCCCGCCGACCAGCGTTATGGTCGTGGTGTACGGCTCGCCCGGAACGGGCATGTAGGTGTAGGTCTTCATCACCAGGCCTTCGCGCGCGCCCATCCTGAGATTGCGGCTGCCCTGCACCGTGCTCGGCGCGGCGATCGCCACGCCCTGGTCGGCCTTGAGGTCCGGCTCGCCCGCGATGCCGAGCAGCTCGCCTTCGCTCATGCCGCGCGTGATGCTCAGGTACTGGCGGAAGTCCATGCCCCGGGGGCGCTTGGCTTCGGCGGCGATACGCTCCGCGACGGCTTTTTCCTGCTCTGCCACCCTCCGGCGCTCGCGCTCTTCCAGGCGCTCGCCCTGGCAGCGGATGGTGTGGCATTCCGTGCTCTCGGCCGCGGGCGGCCCTTCCTTCGCGTTCGGGTCGACGACCGTGGCTTTCACGCCCTGCGGCGGCGGCGTATTGGAGAAGTTGGTCCGTCCCTCCGCATCGGTCCAGCGGTAGATCTGCGCCGATGCCGGGGCCGATAGCGCCAGGAGAATCAACAAAGCGAGGAAGCGCATGTCAGTCATACCTACCCAAACGCAGCACCGTGGTTCCCGGTTTCACGTGTGCTAGCGACGGCATCACCATGACGCAATCGTCATAGGGCGTCTTCCACACCGCTTCGCCATCGGTGGCGACCACCGTTCCGGCCTTCGGAATTACTTCCAGGCCCTTGAATAGATATGGAAACTTCAGATTCATGCTCTTCGCCACCACCGGCTCCGTGACCCGCACAATGCGTTGTACCGCAGGCGGCGAGAGGCGTGCATGGGATTTACAAATTGATGCATTTACCGCCCCCGTCGCGGCGAGAAAGCGGAACAGGGTGTCGACGGCGACGTCGGCGGCGCTCTTCTCCCAGTGCTGGCCGCATTCGATCAGGATCGCGGTTTTCGGGCTGGCCGGATCGCCGAAGCCGCCGCGTTCGATCATGCGCAGGCCGGCCGGGTGGCCGGTGTCGATCAGCAGGTCCGCGGGCGTGCCGACGAGGTGCGCGTAGGCAGCACTTTTCGCGCCGCCTTTTCCATTCGATCCGCAGACCATGATCGGCCGGCAGGGTTCGTGCATCGAATGCAGGTCGAGCAGGTAGTCGGCGGCGTCGACGAAGGGCCGCAGCTCCCGCGCCCGGCGCAGCTCCGCCGAATCGCGCGATCCGAGCAGCGCGTCGTCGCCCCAGACGCGGTTGTAATCCTCGTCGATGTAGCGCGAGCGGTCAGGGTCGTCGAAATCGAAGCGGGCGTAGGCGGCGACGTTGGCGAATGCGAGAGTCAGTTTTCCTTGTATTGGACTAATGCTGTTTTTAAACAAAAAATCCAAAGCCATTGCCCCGCAAAACTCATTGCCGTGCGTGAGGGCCTGCACCATCACGTTCGGACCCGGCTTGCCGGAATCGAGCACGTGGACATAGTCGACGCCGGTGTTGCCTGACTTATAGGCCGCAATGTCCGGGGGAGAGAGTTCGATCGGATGGCTGGTCATATGAATTTCTTTATTTCCGTCAAAAGGGAAGAAATATTTTTCTGCAACTGCGCGAACCCCGCCGTCTTCTCCAGCGTCGCCTCGTTCATGTAGAGCCGCTTGTTGATCTCGATCTGCAGGCTGTGGCGCCCCGCCTTCGGGTTCGAGTAGGCACGCACCAGCTCGACGCCCTTGTAGGGGTCGTTCACCTTGACGCCGTAGCCCATGCCCGCGAGCGCCGCGCGCACGAACTCGGTGAACGCCGGATCGCAGCTCGTGCCGTCACGGTCGCCGAGCACGAAATCGGCGCGCACGTTGCCCTCGCCGTCCTCGCCCTGCTTGCCGGCCACCGAACGCATGGAATGGCAGTTGACGTGGTAGACGCGACCGAACCGGGCATGGGTCTCGCCCAGCAATGATTGAATCTTCTGGTGGTAAGGAAAATGAAATTCTTCAATCCTTTTTTTCACGGTACCCGGCGAGAGTTTCCGGGCGTATATCGGCCGGCCATCCTCCAGCGTGCGCCAGATCAGCGCCTTGCCCACCTTCGCCTTGCCGCTGGGCCGGTATTCGCCCGCCCAGGTTCCGTCGATCAGGTCGAGGTCAATGTCGCCGGCGTGGCGGTTCGGGTCGAGGTAGGTGCGCGGCCAGAGCGCGGCCAGCAGTGGCGCGCCGAGTTCCGGCCCGCCGGCGTAGAGTTCATCGATGTGGCTGTCCTCGCCTTCGCGCAGCTCCGCCTCGCTGACCACTGCGCCGAAGTCGCCCGGAAAGTCATGGCCGGAATGCGGCGAATCCAGCACTAGCGGGATCGCCGCGGCGGCGGGTCCGCGCACGTCCAGGACGCCAGGCACACCCAGGACGCCTCTCTTCATCCGGGCGCCCGCCAGCTCAGGAGCCAGAAATACCTGAAGTCCTCCACGCTTGCCTGCGTGCCGTGCGCCGATGCGCGGCGCAGCAGTTCGGCGTCGTCCGGAAAATTCTTCAGCACCTCGTGGAGGCTGCCGTCGTCGAGCTTGCGCGCCTGGTAGCTGTTGCCCTGCGCGTCGCGCCGCGACACCGGCGTATTCGAGCCTTCGACATAGCGGTTGTCGAGGAACGCAATCAGCGCTCCCGGTTTTATTTTTGAAGAAATATCGTTCAAAAAACCTTCCAGCTTCTCCAGGGGCACATGCGACCACCAGAAGCCGGCGAAGAGCGCATCGTGCCGGCGTCCGAGATCGGGCAGCGCGTAGGCATCGCAAATCCCGAATGAGACCTTGTCCTTCGGCAGGTTCTTCGAGGCGGCGACATCGAGCACTTCCTGGTTCAGGTCGAGGGCGGTCACTTCGGCCGCGGTGGTGGCCATCACCTTCGTCCAGTAGCCCGTCCCGCACGCCAACTCCAGTACCCGCCGGCCCGCAAGCATGCCCGCGACGCGCTCGCGCAGCGCCGCATACTCGGCCTTGCGTTCGGGCTTGTCGTAGAAGCGCTCGTACTCGGCCGCGCGCTTCGCGTAGTAAGCAGCTAGATCATCCATCGTTCAGGTGACAAGCGGAGTTGCGCCCAGGGGCGACCTCGCGCAACGCCGGCACTTCGCGCGCGCAACGCTCCATGGCACGCGGGCAGCGCGGATGGAAGTGGCATCCCGAGGGGGGCGAGAGCGGCGACGGGATCTCCCCTTTGATCGGCGCGAACTCGCGGCGCTTGCGCTCGATCTTCGGCACTTCTGCGAGCAGCGCCTGCGTGTACGGATGGTTGGGCGCGGCGAACAGCTCGGCCGCCGGCGCGCTCTCCACCACGCGCCCCAGGTACATCACCACGACGCGCTGCGCGAGGTGGCGCACCACGCTCAGGTCGTGGCTTATGAAAAGATAGGTCAGGCCGAGCTTCTCGCGCAGGTCCATGAAGAGATTCAGCACCTGCGCCTGGATCGAGACGTCGAGTGCGGCCACCGCTTCGTCGCAGACCAGGAAATCTGGCTTCACCGC
Source organism: Betaproteobacteria bacterium (assembly GCA_031409355.1). Taxonomy (GTDB): domain Bacteria; phylum Pseudomonadota; class Gammaproteobacteria; order Burkholderiales; family SG8-39; genus RBG-16-66-20. Next base: position 16,948 of record JANNXB010000187.1, read on the forward strand.
CAGCGCGCGCGCGATGCCGATACGTGCGCGCTGCCCGCCGGAAAACTGGTGCGGGTAGCGCCGGCTGTAGGACGGGTCGAGCCCGACCTGCTGCAGCAATTCGCCCACATAGGTTTTTACTTCGCTTTTTGCGACAAGGCCGTGAACCACTGGAGCCTCGCCGACGATCTCCTCCACCCGCATGCGCGGATTGAGCGAGGCGAACGGGTCCTGGAAAATCATCTGCGGCCGCTGCGTGCCGGCGGGACGCCGGCCCTTATAGAGCACCTGCCCCTCGCTCGGCTCGATCAGGCCGCAGGCCAGCCTGCCGACCGTGGACTTGCCGCAACCGGATTCACCGACCAGCCCCACCACTTCACCGGCGGCAACGCCGAAGCTCACGCGGTCCACCGCGTGCACGGTGTGTTCCGGCACGTCCGCGCCCAGCCTGCGCGCGAGCTTTTCCACGGCATCAAGCTTCTTGCTGAAGCGCCGGGAGACGCCGGTAAGTTCTAGCACGTGAGCTCTAGCACAGGGGATGGTGGCAGCGCACGCTGCTCTTCATTTCCGGCATGGAGGAACATTCCGTGTCGGCGAAACTGCAGCGCTCGCGGAACGAGCACCCCGCGGGCAGGCGCGCCAGCGACGGCGTCATGCCGGGAATCTGGCGCAGCCGCGCCTGGCCGATGTTGTTGGCTGGAACGGAGTCGAGCAGGCCGCGCGTATACGGGTGGCGCGGCGCATGCAGCACGTCTTCGGTCCTGCCCTGCTCGACGATGCGGCCCGCGTACATCACCGCCACGCGGTCCGCCAGGCCCGCGACCACCGACAGGTCGTGCGTGATCCAGACCAGCGCGGCGCCGGTTTCACGCACCAGGCGCTGCATTTCATAGAGGATCTGGCCCTGCACGGTGACATCCAGCGCGGTGGTCGGCTCGTCGGCGATGATCAGGCCGGGCCGGTGCAGCAGCGAGATCGCGATCGCCACCCGCTGGCGCATGCCGCCGGAGAATTCATGCGGGTACTGCTTCAGCCTGCGTTCAGGCGAAGCGATGCCGACCAGCTCGAGGTTTTCCAGGCATATATTTTTCGCTTTTAGCCGGTCAAAGGATTCATGCGCAAAAACCGTTTCCATCATCTGGGTCTCGATGGAGAGCACTGGATTCAGCGTCATCATCGGATCCTGGAAGATCATCGCGATGCGCCTGCCGCGCAGCGAGCGGATCTCTTCCTCCGGCAGGCCGATAAGTTCGCGGCCCTCAAAACGCACGCTGCCCGAGGCGACGCGCCCCGGCGGGTCCACCAGGCCGATGATCGAGTATCCGAGCACCGACTTGCCCGATCCGGATTCGCCGACGATCCCCAAAATTTCTCCTGGTTTTAATTCAAAAGAAATATCGTTAACTGCCCGCAGAACTCCGTCGCGGGTGGCGAACTCGGTGACCAGGCCCTCGATTTCGAGTACCGGATCAGACACGGGAGAGCCTCGGATTGAGCTGGTCGCGCAGCTGGTCGCCGACCAGGTTGATGGCGAGTATCGTCAGCAGCAGCGCCACGCCCGGATACATGCTGATCCAGTACTTGCCCGAGAGCAGGTATTCGTAGCCGTTGGCGATCAGCAGTCCAAGCGACGGTTCGGTGGTCGGCAGCCCGAGGCCGAGGAACGAAAGCGTGGCTTCCAGGGCGATGGCGTGCGCCACCTGCACCGTGCCCACCACGATCAGCGGCGGCAAGGCATTCGGCAACAGGTGCTTCAGCAGGATGCGCGCGTGACCCAATCCCAGGCCGCGCGCCGCCTCCATGTATTCCTTGCCCCGCTCGACCAGCGCCGCCGAGCGCGCGGTGCGCGCGTAGTAGGCCCATTGCACGCAAACCAGCGCGATGATGATCTTGTCGACGCCCTTGCCGAGCACCGCGATCAGGATCAGCGCCACCAGGATCGCGGGGAAGCCGAGCTGGATGTCGACGATGCGCATCAGGAAGCTCTCGAAGCGTCCGCCGACGTAGGCCGCGAGAACGCCCAGCAGCCCCCCCATCGTGAGCGCGATCAGTCCGCTGGCCACGCCCACCAGCAGCGAGACGCGCAGGCCGTAGAAAATCGCCGACAGCATGTCCCTCCCTTGCCCGTCGGTGCCCAATAGGTACTTGCCACCTGGTTCGAGGCGCGAATCCATTAGGTCGAGCTTGCCGAGGTCGTAGGGATTCTGCGGCGAGATCCAGGGCGCGAAAAGCGCGATCGCGATCACCAGGGAAAGAAGAACCAGGCCGAAAAGCGCGAGGCGTGATGAAAGGAATTCTGAAACAAAGCGACCGAAAGGCGTTTCCTCTTTCACTTCGCCTCCGCAATCCGCACGCGCGGATCGAGTGCCGAGTACACCAGGTCCACCACCAGGTTGATCATGATGAACATGAACACCACCACCAGCAGGTAGGCCACCACCACCGGGCGGTCGAGCTGGAAGATGGAGTCGATCACCAGCTTGCCCATGCCCGGCCAGGCGAACACGGATTCGGTGACGATGGCGAAGGCGATCACCGAGCCCAGTTCCAGGCCGATCACCGTCACCAGCGGGATCAGGATGTTTTTGAGGAGGTGCACCCCGATCACGCGCGAGCGCGGCAGGCCCTTGGCGCGCGCGAAGCGGATGTAGTCGAGCAGCGCCTGCTCGCGCACCTGCGCGCGCGTCAGGCGGATGATCAGGGAAAGCTTGAACAGGGCGAGGTTTAGGGAGGGAAGAAAAGCGTATCTCAATCCTTCCAGGCTCAATATGGACAATTGAATTCCAAACACTTCCTGCGTCGGCCCCCTTCCCGTCGAGGGCAGCCATCCCAGCTGAACCGCGAACACCATGATGAGCATCAGGCCGACCCAGAAGGTCGGCAGCGAGAAGCCGAGGATCGAACCGGCCATGATGGTTTTGCTGAAGAATTTATCTGGATATAAACCGGCAAACAGACCAAGAGGGATTCCAAGCCCCACCGACATGACCATCGCCAGGAAAGCGAGCTCTAGCGTCGCCGGCATGCGCTCCAGAATCACTTCCAGCGCGGGCCGGCCGAAGACGAACGACTTTCCCAGGTCGCCAGCGAACATGCCCTTGAGAAAAAAGCCGTACTGTTCCAGCGCCGGCTTGTCCAGGCCGAGCGCTTTCGCGGCACGCTCCTTCTCTTCCTGGTCGGCTGCCGGATTGACCAGCATCTCGACCGGGTCGCCGACCAGGTAGAGGCCTCCGAACACCAGTCCGGAGGTAATGAACAGGACCAGAATCGTCTGCGCGAGGCGGCGCAGGACGTAGACCGTCATGAACTACTTCTTCGCGAGGACCACTTCATGCGCGAGCGTGTACTGGTCCACCCTCGCCTTGTAGGCAAGCCCCTTCTTGACGCCCCAGGTGCTGATTTCGTAATGCACCGGAATGACGCCCATCATCTCGCCGATCGCCTTGTCGGTCGCCGCCGCAAGCATGATGCCGCGCTTGGTGTCGTCGATGGTGGTGAGCGCTGTGTTGATCATTGCGTCCACGCCGGCGTCCGAAAAGCGACCCCTGTTGGCCCCGCCGTTGCCGAGCTTGGCATCGAAGGTGGCGACCAGCGAGCGCAGCGGCGAGCTGTTCTCGCCCGTGCCCGCGCCCCAGCCAGCGAGCAGGAAGGAGAACTCCAGCTTCGAGCCGCGCGAGAAGAACACCGCCGAGGGCATCGCCTCCACCTTGGTCGGGATGCCGCCGCGCGTGAGGAACTGCGCCACCGCCTGGGAGATCTTCTCGTCGTTGATGTAGCGGTTGTTCGGCGTGTGCAGGGTGATGCCGAATCCGTTCGGATAACCCGCTTCGGCAAGCAGCTTCTTCGCGCCCTCCGGATCGTACTTGTCCGGCATCAGCTTCTTGCTGGTGCCGTGGAAGGTTTCGGGCAGGAACTGCCCCGCCGGCTTGGCTTCGCCTTCCATGATGCGCGAGGCGATGGCATTGCGATCGATCATCTTGGAGATCGCCTTGCGCACGCGCGGATCGCGCAGCGGGTTGGCTTCCATCGGCTTGCCCGCGACATCGGTGACGAACGGAGAATTCTTCTCGCGGCCGGAATCCATGTGCAGGTAGATGATGCGATTCGACACAGTGGAAGCGAGCGAGACGCGGGCGTCCTTCTTCAGCTTTTCGATGTCGGCCGTGGGCACGGCCTCGATCATCTGCACGTCGCCGGCCAGCAGCGCCGCGACGCGCGCCGCCGAATTGGTGATCATGCGGAAGCGGACCTTGGCGAAGGCCGGCCTCGGGCCCCAGTACTTGTCGTTCGCCACCAGAACCACGCGGTCGCCGGACACATACTCGCCGAACCTGTACGGCCCGGTACCGATCACCGCCTTGCCCGAATTGAAGTCCTGCGTGCTCATCGCCGCCACCGTCTTCGGGATGATGTGGATGGTGGCGAGGTCGTTCGGCAGCAGCGGATGCGGCTCGCGCGTCCTCAGGATCACGGTGTGCGCATCGCCGGCCTTCGCCTCGACGATCGGCCGGGTGTAGATCGCAAACGAGGCCGGGCTGTTGGGCACGTCCGGGATGCGTTTTAGCGTCGCCAGCACGTCCTCGGCGGTGAACGGGGTGCCATCGTGCCAGCGCACGTTCTTCCTCAGCTTGATCTCCCAGGTGGTGCTGTCCACGGTGCGCCAGCTCTCGGCCAGGCCGGGCTTCAGCGCCTGCTGGTCGTCCTGGTGCACCAGCGTCTCGAAGAGATGCTTGGCGATCGAGTTGTTGGGCGTCAGGTTGTGGAAATGCGGGTCCATCGTGGTGACCGGCGTCGACAGCGCGATTGACAGCTCCTGGGCGGTGACGAAAGGCGCGGCGGCGCACAGCGAGGCCGCGGCAAGCGCGGCGGCCAGGACTTTTCTGAGGTTCATCGGTACTCCCTTGTTTGAGCGCCTAGGATAGCTTGCCTTGTCCATGCTGGCCATGTTCCGGAATAGAATTCACGCATGCCAGCCGGGATGATCACGGGTCTTCGGGGCGTCGACCTCGGGGTGCCTGACGTCGCCGCGCACGCCCGCTTCTACATTGACACCTGGCGCCTGTCGGTCGCCGCCGAGCGCAATGGGTCGGTCTACCTGCGCGGCAGCGGCGCCTACTGCCACATCCTCGCGCTGCATCCGCGCGCCAGGGCCGAACTGCTCTGCATCAACCTTGCCGCGGCGGACCGCGGCGCCGTCGACCGGGTGTACGCCAGCGCCGTCGCTGCCGGCACGCCGCAGGCGGAAAAGCCCGCGCCGATCGCGGAGCCGGGCGGCGGCTATGGGTTCGCGTTCACGGATCCCGACGGCCGGCAGTTGCGCGTGATCGCGGAAGACGCGCGCCACGCGGACGCCCGCCGGCTGCCCGACCGGCCCGAGAAAATCACCCATGTCGTGCTAAACACGCCGCGCCAGGAAGACGCCGCTGATTTCTGGGTGAAGGCCCTCGGCTTCCAGGTCTCCGACCGTTCCCTGCTGACCTTCATCCGCTGCAACGACGACCACCACAACATCGCGTTCCACCCGGGCGAGAGTTCCACCCTGCATCACATCGCCTTCGAGATGGACGGCATCGATTCGGTGATGCGCGGCGCCGGGCGGATGCGCGACGCGGGCCACCCGATCGAGTGGGGCCTGGGCCGCCACGGCCCGGGCAACAACGTCTTCGCATATTTCGTCGGGCCGGACGATTTCGTCATCGAATACACCGCCGAGATCGGGCAGGTCGACGACAGCTACCGGGTGCGCGCACCCGGCGAATGGGCCTACCCGCCCGGCCACAGCGACCTGTGGGGCGCCACCTCGCCGCCCACGGCCCGGATGAAGGCCGCGCAGAAGAAAATCGAGTTCGCGGCAGGCCTGTTCCACCCCTAAACACCCCTAAAATGTGACCCTCAGGGGAAGAACGACAGGAATGGCCGAGGAATCCAAACAGAAATTCGATCCGGACGCGACCGTGGCGCAACCCGTGGCGGGAGCAGTCCCGGGCGTGGATCCGGACGCGACCGTCTCCCTGTCCGCGGCCGAACCCGATCCGGAGGCGACCTTCACCGGGCCGGCCCCGAAGAAAGCGCTGGAAGTGGATGCGACGGACCGGCGCCCGGCGTTCGATCCCGACGCCACGGTGAACCCGGCGGAACGCCTGAAGCACGATCCCGACGCCACCGTGCGCGTGCCGAGCCCCGGCAGGATCCGCAGGAATCCCTTCGCGCCGAAATCAACGCCCGAGACCATCCATGCGAACCTGGCGACGCTCGGCGGGCTGAATGCGCTGATCGCGCTGGCGAACCCGATCCTCGGCGCGGTGCCGCAGATCCGCCGCACGCTGAAGCATCCCGATCCCGCCGGATTGCGCGCCAGCCTGCGCGACCAGATCGAATCCCTGCAGACGAGCGCGAGCTTCGCGGAGGTTTCCGATGCGTCGATGCAGAGCGCGACCTACGCGCTTTGCGCCCTGCTGGACGAATCCGCGGCCGCCACGCCCTGGGGCGGCGCATGGATCGAGAACGGGCTACTGAAGGAAGTCTGCGGCGAGAGCGACGGCGGCGCCGGATTCTTCACGCGGCTGGAGCGGATTTCCGCCACTCCGGACCCGACGGACGCGGACAGCGCCGACCTGCTCGAGTTCTACGACGTGTGCCTCGCGCTCGGCTTCGAGGGGCACTACCGCAAGGCCGAGGGCGGCCGCAAGGCGTTGCTCGATGTGCGCAACGGCCTTTACGCGCTGATCGCCCGGCGGCGGCCGCGCCCGACCGAACTCTCGGCCCACTGGCGCAGCGCCACGGCCGCAGCGGCTGCGGCGCCTGCGCTGCAGATGGCTGCCGAGGTTTCGGCGCGGGTATCCGCACTGCATGCCGCCGCGGCAGCCGGTGCCGCCAACGCGGAGATCACGCTGCCGCCGGTCAAGCCGTCCTTCCTCTCGCGCATCCCGCGGCGCGCGGTCTGGAGCGCCCTGGGCGGCATCGTCGGCGTGATGCTCGTGTTCTACCTGGCGGCGTTGCGGCTGCTGGACTCGGAAACAAGGGATTTCCTCGCGCCCTCTGTCTCGAAGACGAAACCCGGGAGCCGCACCACGCCTGGAAGCGCGCCGGCGCCGGTATTCCCGGCCGCGGGCGCGAGCCTCGCAAAAGCGCTCGAAGGCGAACCGGTGACGGTCACGCAGGAAGGCGGCCGCATCGCGCTGACGCTGCGCCATGATCGCCAGTTCACCTCCGGCGCCATCCAGCCCGCGGCCAACCTGCGCCCCGTGCTGCAGAAGATAGCGGTGGCGCTGGAAGGAATTCCCGGCGCGATCGTCGTCACCGGCCATACCGACGCCTCGCCGGCCGGCACGCGCTACGCGTCGAACGCCGAACTTTCGGCCGCGCGCGCCCGCGCGGTGGCGCGGCTCATGACGCCAAAGCTAAGCGTGCCCGGCCGCCTGTCGGTCGAAGGCAAGGGCGACGCGGAACTCATCGCGCCCGGCGGCACGCTGGAAGATCGCGCCCGCAATCGGCGCGTCACCATCAGCATCAGGCCGAACCCGTGAGCCTGCTCGACCAACTCGCAGCATCCGGGCAGGACGCCGGCGCCGACAAGAGCACCGATGAGCGCGTGGCGAAGGAACTGGAATCCATCCAGGCGCGCTTCAAGCAGGCGACCGAGAGCCTGAAAGACTCGCGTTTTCCCAATCCGGACGGCAGGCCGCGCGCGGTCGATGAGATGCCCTGGTACGTGATGATCGGCGCGCCGGGTTCGGGCAAGACCACCGCGCTGATCAATTCCGGCCTGCGCTTCCCCCTGTACACGACCGACAGCGGCGCCTCCGTTCCCGGCGTCGGCGGCACGCGCAACTGCGACTGGTGGTTCGCCGACGAGGCGGTGCTGATCGACACCGCGGGCCGCTACACGACGCAGGAAAGCGACCGCAAGGCCGATGCCGCGGCATGGCACGGTTTCCTCGCGCTGCTGAAGCAGTATCGGCCGGAGCGCCCACTGAACGGCGCGCTGGTCGCCGTGAGCGTGCTCGACCTGATGCTGTGGACCAAGGCCGAGCGCGCCAAATTCACCGCGCACGTGCGCATGCGGCTCTCGGAGATGTACGCCGCGCTGAACCAGCGCTTTCCCGTGTACGTCCTCGTCACCAAGATGGACATGCTGGCGGGATTCACCGAGTTCTTCGGCGACTACGACCACACGGAGCGCATGCAGGTCTGGGGCACGACCTTCGACCATGACATCGACCCGGCGCTGATCGCGGAGCCCTACGGCAGGGATTTCGCGGCGCTCGAAGAAAGGCTGGGCGCCGAAATGCTGGCGCGGCTGCATGAGGAACCCGACCTGCAGCGGCGCGCGGCGATCTACCGCTTCCCGCAGCAGTTCCATCCCATCGGCGCGCTGGTCGGCGAAATCCTCGCGCAATCCTTCGGCACCCAGGTGAACCACCGGCCGCTGCAGCTGCGCGGCGTCTACTACACCAGCGCCACGCAGGAAGGCAACCCGATCGACCGGGTGCTGGCGACGATGGCGCGCACCTTCCGCCTCGACCGCAGCGCGGCGGTGGCGGGCGGCACCGGCAAGAGTTTCTTCGTCACCCGCCTGCTGCGCGAGGTGGTGTTTCCGGAGCAAGGCCTGGCCGCGGTGGAGGTCCCGCCGCCGGTGGTGCCGTACGACCAGGAAGCTCCGGCGCAGTAAGCCGTCCTACTCCGCTTCCTCGATCCACATCATCTGGATCGCCTCCAGGATTTTCTCGCCGCTGCGCTTCGGGTCGTCGTCGAATTCCGGCAGCGCGACCACCCAATTGCGCAGGTCGACGAAATTGATCGACTTCGGATCCTGGTCCGGAAACTGTTCGAGCAACGCGATGGCGATATCGCGGGAATCAGTCCATTTCATTTGTTTCCGCCTCCTTCGCGTTCGTAGTTGATCGTGTACTTCGGGATCTCGATCACGAGATCCGATGCCGGCATGCGTGCCTGGCACGACAGGCGCGAGGTCGCCTCCAGCCCCCAGGCCTTGTCCAGCATGTCTTCTTCCTTCTCCTCGGCCGCTTCGAGCGCATCGAAACCCTCGCGCAGCACGACGTGGCAGGTGGTGCAGGCGCAGGACTTCTCGCAAGCGTGCTCGATCTCGATGCCGTGCTCGAGCAGGATGTTGCAGAGCGTTTCGCCCACGGGCGCCTCGAACGCGGCGCCCTTCGGGCAAAGCGTCGCGTGCGGCAGGACGGACAGCTTAGGCATCGAAGCTCGCCACGTTCTTCCCCGCCAGCGCGCGGCGCACGCCCGCGTTCATGCGGCGCGCGGCGAATTCCTCAGTAGCGCGGTTCAGCGCGTCGCTGGCAACCTTGATGGAACGGGGATCAGAGGTAGCGAGTATTTTTTCGAGGTTTTCTATTTTTTTCTGGATGGTTTTTATTTCGTCGGAATTCAAAAGTGAACCATCCTCGGCAAGTCCAGATCTGGTCGCGTCGAGAAGGCGCTGCGCGTCCACGCGGTGCTCGTTCAGGGCCCGGGCGTGCATGTCTTCCCTCGCGTGCTCGTAGGAATCGCGCAGCATGCGCTCGATGTCGGCGTCGGCGAGGCCGTAGGAAGGCTTCACGGTGACCGAGGCTTCCGCGCCGGTGGTTTTTTCCTGCGCTGAAACGGAAAGCAGGCCGTCTGCGTCCACCTGGAAGGTCACGCGCACGCGCCCTGCCCCCGCCACCATCGGCGGAATGCCCTTCAGTTCGAAGCGCGCCAGCGAACGGCAATCGGCGACCAGTTCGCGCTCGCCCTGCACCACGTGGAAGCTCATTCCGGTCTGGCCGTCCTTGTAGGTGGTGAATTCCTGCGCCTTGGCGCAGGGGATGGTGGTGTTCCTCGGCACGATGCGCTCGGCCAGGCCGCCCATGGTTTCGATGCCGAGCGACAGCGGAATCACGTCCAGCAGCAGCCAGTCCTCGCCCTGCGGCTTGTTGCCGGCGAGCACGTTGGCCTGCATCGCGGCGCCAAGCGCCACCACTTTATCGGGGTCGAGGTTGTTCAGCGGGTCGCGGCGGAAGAACTCCGCCGCCGCGTGCTGGATCTGCGGCATGCGCGTCGCGCCGCCGACCATCACCACGCCCTTGACCTCCTCCACCGCCAGGCCCGCGTCGCGCAGCGCTTTGCGCGCCGGTGCTAGCGTCTTCTGCACCAGGTGCCCGGTGATGCGGCCGAAGGTTTCGGTGTCGAGCGTTACGTCGACATACTCGCCCGACGAAAGCCGGGCGCTGATGTGCGCTTCGGCGTGGCCGGTCAGGTATTCCTTGGCTTCGCGCGCCTTGACCAGCAGCAGGCGCATGTCGCGCGGCGCGAGCGGCGCCAATTTGGCTTCCTCGACGATCCAGCAGAACACGCGCTGGTCCCAGTCGTCGCCGCCGAGCGCGGCATCGCCGTTGGTCGAGATCACTTCGAACACGCCCTTGGAGAGCTTGAGGATGGAGATGTCGAAGGTGCCGCCGCCCAGGTCGAACACCGCGTAGATCCCCTCGGCCGAATTCTCCAGGCCGTAGGCGATCGCCGCGGCCGTGGGTTCATTCAGCAGCCGGAGCACGTTCAGGCCGGCGAGTTGCGCCGCATCCTTGGTCGCCTGGCGCTGGGCGTCGTCGAAGTAGGCCGGCACGGTGATCACGGCCCCGGTAAGGCCGCCGTTTAGCGACTTCTCCGCCCTCGAGCGCAGTATTTTCAGGATCTCGGCCGATACCTCGACCGGGCTCTTCACGCCGGCGGCGGTGCGCAGCTGCACCATGCCCGGCGCATCGACGAAGTCGTAGGGCGCATTCTCCGCATGCGCCACGTCTTTCAGCCCGCGGCCCATATAGCGCTTCACCGAGGCGATGCTGTTCTTCGGATCGTCCGCCTGGTGCGCCTGCGCGGCGTAGCCGGCTTCGACCTTGCCGTCAGGCAGGTAGCGCACGATGGAAGGCAGCAGCGACCTGCCCTGCGCGTCGGGCAGCACCGTCGCCGCGCCGCTGCGCACCGTGGCGACCAGCGAATTGGTGGTGCCCAGGTCGATGCCCACTGCGAGGCGCTGCTGGTGCGGCTCGGGCGATTGGCCCGGCTCGGAGATCTGGAACAGGGCCATCAGATTTCCAGCGCTTCGTATCTGGCGTCGATTTCCTCGCCGAATTTTTCCAGGAAC
>JANNXB010000188.1:0-6013 GCA_031409355.1 Betaproteobacteria bacterium
GTTTCGAAACCCGCTTCCAGAATGTGGACGTTCAGGCCGTTGATCTCCGGCACGAAACGCGAGCGGATTCCAGCGGGCAGGTTTATTTCAGTGGTCATTCGGAGTACCCTTCGCAGTCCAATTTCGTCCGACCGAATTTCAACCGCTCCCAAGGCTACCCCATGTATCCCAACACCCAGCTATTCATCGATGGCGCCTGGTGCGCCGCCGCCTCGGGCCGCACCATGCCGGTGATGAACCCGGCCACCGGCAAGCAGATTGGCACGCTCGCCCACGCCGAGAAGGCCGACCTCGATCGCGCGCTCGAAGCCGCGAGCAAGGGCTTCGTGGCCTGGCGCAAGATCTCGGCCTACGAGCGCTCGAAGATCATGCGCAAGGCCGCCAACCTGATGCGCGAGCGCGCGGACATGATCGCGCCGCTGATGACCATGGAACAGGGCAAGACGCTGGCCGAGGCGAAGATGGAAATCATGGGCGGCGCCGACACCATCGACTGGTTCGCGGAAGAGGCGCGCCGCGCCTACGGCCGCGTCATCCCGGCGCGCGCCGAGGGCGTCTACCAGCTCGTGATCAAGGAGCCGGTGGGCCCGGTGGCGGCGTTCACGCCGTGGAATTTTCCGATCAACCAGATCGTGCGCAAGCTCTCGGCCGCGCTCGCCGCCGGCTGCTCGATCATCATCAAGGCGCCGGAAGAGACGCCCGCTTCGCCCGCGGAACTGATCCGCGCCTATGCCGATGCCGGCGTGCCGGCCGGCGTGGTGAACCTGGTGTACGGCGATCCGGCCACCATCTCCAGCTACCTGATCCCGCACCCGGTGATCCGCAAGATGTCGTTCACCGGCTCGACGGTGGTCGGCAAGCAACTCGCGGCGCTGGCCGGTGCGCACATGAAGCGCATGACCATGGAACTCGGCGGCCACGCGCCGGTGATCATCTTCGACGACGCGGACGTGGATGTCGCCGCGAAAACCATGGCGATGAGCAAGTTCCGCAACGCGGGGCAGGTTTGCGTCTCGCCGACGCGCTTCCTGGTGCAGGAGGGCATCTACAAGAGCTTCGTCGACAAGTTCGTCGACGCGACCAAGATGCTCAAGGTCGGCAACGGCCTGGAGGCGAGCTCCACCATGGGCGCGCTCGCCAACCCGCGGCGCTCCAGCGCGATGGAGATGAACGTCGAGGACGCGACCAAGCACGGCGGCAAGGTGCGCACCGGCGGCCACCGCATCGGCAAGGAGGGCAATTTCTTTGAGCCGACCGTGATCACCGAGGTGCCGAACGACGCGATGGCGATGAACACCGAGCCCTTCGGCCCGATGGCGATGATCAACCCGTTCAAGACCTTCGACGACGCGGTGAAGGAAGCCAACCGCCTGCCCTTCGGCCTCGCCGCCTATGCCTGGACCAAGTCGGCGAAGACCGCCAACGCCATCGCTTCGCAGGTGGAGACCGGCATGATGACCATCAACCACCTGGGGCTCGCGTTGCCGGAGGTGCCGTTCGGCGGCGTCAAGGATTCCGGCTACGGCTCGGAAGGCGGCAGCGAGGCGATCGAGGCCTACCTGAATCCCAAGTTCGTCTCGCAGGCGGGGTTATAGAAGTGGGTCAGTAGTGACTCCCGCCAGTCCCTCCAGGATCGTCCGCACCATGTGCCCGATGAGCTGCCATCCGACGCTCTGCGGCATGCTGGCGGAGGTGCGCGAGGGAAAGCTCGTCGGCGTCAAAGGAGACGAGGCCAACCCGGATAGCCGGGGTTTCCTCTGCATCCGGGGGCAGGCGTCGCGGGAGATCATCGGCAATCCGGCGCGTCTTCTGCATCCCCTGATTCGCGACAGGCGCGGCGACGACTTCCGGCAGGCAACATGGGACGAAGCGCTGGAGCGGATCGTGGCGGGCATGGCGCAGCCGGAGCGCGTGGGCATCTGGCCGGGCCACGGCACCTTCACGACCAACTACGGCACGCGCGTCAGTGCGCAGCTTCTCGCGCGTCTGGCGAACTTTCACGGCTGCCAGTTCTGGAGCCCGACGATGATCTGCTGGGGCCTGGGCGCCTTCGGACTCGGGCTCACCGGCATGCTCGAGACCAACACGAAGGAGGACATGGGCGAGCATTCGCAGCTCATCATCCTGTGGGCGGCCAATCTGGCCAGTCAGCCGAACACCGCCCGGCACCTGATGGCGGCGAAGCGCCGGGGCGCGCACGTCATTACGATCGATGTGCGCAACACCGAGGCCGGCGCCCAGTCGGACGACGTGCTGATCATCCGGCCGGGCACCGATACGGCGCTGGCGCTGGGATTGATGCACGTGATTTGTACCGAGCAGCGCCACGATGCGGCGTTTGTCGCCAGGCATACGGTCGGCTTCGAGCAACTCGCCGTACATGTGCGGGCTTATTCACCGGCGTGGGCTGCTGAAATCACCGGCATTGCGTCCGAGCGGATCGTGGCACTGGCGCGGCGCTACGCCGGCACGCGGCCATCGATGATCGTGCTGGGCGGCAGCTCGATGCACAAGGGCGCCAATGGCTGGCAGGCCGGGCGTGCGATTGCATGCCTGCCGGCGCTGACCGGCAACGTCGGCATCGAGGGCGGCGGCTTCGGTCCGCGCCACGGCAGTGCCGCGCACGGGCGCGGCCTGGGGAGCATCATTGAACCCCAGCGCCGGGCGCCAGGACCGGTCATCCCCAACCAGATGTCCGCGGTGACTGCGGCCTTGCGCCAGGGCCGCATCCAGACCTTGCTGCTGATGGGCACCAACATGTTGTCTTCCTTCGCCGACGCGTCGGATGTGGAAGCGGGGCTGCAACGCACGCCGCTGGTCGTGAGCTACGATCTGTTCCTGAACGATACCGCTCGCCGCTTTGCCGACGTCGTGCTGCCGGGCACCGCGTGGCTGGAGGAAGTGGGATGCAAGATGACGCATACGCACCTCTACCTCATGGAGCGCGCGCTCGAAGCGCCCGGCGAAACGCGTACGCTCTACGCGATCGTGAAGGATCTGGCCGAAAGGCTGCACCTGGAAGGCTTTCATCCGTGGACCTCGGAAGAGGCCATGGTGGATGCCATTCTGGATCACCCCTGCACCGGTCATGCAACGTTGGCGGCGTTGCGTGCGGAGGGTGGCATCCGCGCGCTCGACGTGTCGCATGTCGCCAATCCGACGCTGGACTTCGATACCCCGTCGCGCAAGGTCGAGTTCTACTCGGCACAGGCCGAACGCCTGGGCCTGCCGCCGCTGCCGACGCATGCCCCCGCTGTCGACCAGGCACGTGTCCATCCGCTTGCGCTCGCCCAGGGACGCACGCTCACCCACTTTCACGGCTTCTACAACAATGGGCAGGAACTGCCGACACTGGCTCGGCGCGAAGCCGAACCCTCGTTGTGGATTTCTCCCAGCGACGCCGCGTTACGCAAGGTTGCCGACGGTGCGGCGATCCGCATCTTCAACGAGCGTGGCGATCTGCGGGCGAAAGCGCATGTGACCGACCGGATATCCGCCGGCACCGTCTGGATGCGCGACGGATGGCCGGGACTCAACCGGCTCACGGCCGGGGCTCCGATCCTGCCGGATGCCGCGGTCGACATGTTTGCATTTTCCGCAGGACAGGCGTCGTTCGATGCAATGGTCGATGTGGCGCTGGCGGAGCCGGCAATATCGCAGGCAGGGCTGTAATCGCCGCGCTCGCCCCGTTTCAGGTCCGCAGTTTCCGCTTTCAGTGGCCCGCGGACCTCGCCACGTCCTGGGCCTTCGAGATGGAGGCGCTGATCCTGGGCTGGTTCGTGCTCTCCACCACGGGCTCGGTGCAGCAGCTGGTCCTGTTCGGCGCGCTGGCGTGGGTCGGCACTCTGTTCTCGCCGTTCTTCGGCATCGTGGGCGACCGCGTCGGCGTGCGCACGCTGCTGTGCGCCACGCGGGGAATCTATGCGCTGCTGGCGGCGGTGCTGATGCTGCTGACCCTGAACGACGCGCTGGCGCCCTGGCACGTGTTCGCGATCGCCGCGATCGCCGGCCTGCTGAAGCCCTCGGACATGGCGATGCGGCACGTGCTGGTGGGACAGACCATTCGCCCCGAATCGCTGATGGGCGCGCTCGGCATCTCGCGCACCACCTCCGACACCGCGAGGATCGCCGGCGCGCTCGCCGGCACCGGCGGCGTGGCGCTGATCGGCATGGGACCGGCCTACGCGGTGGTGACCGCGGTGTATGTCGGCGCGTTCCTGCTCTCGCTCGGCGTCGCCGGCCCGGCGCCGCGCGCGGATGACAAGTCGTCCGCGCCGGCGCACCCTATCGCCGGCCTGATGCAGGCGGTGCGCTACGTCGGCAACAAATCCGACCTGCTTGGCGCGCTTAGCATCGCCTTCCTCGTCAACCTGCTCGCATTTCCTTTTGTTCTGGGCCTGCTGCCGTACGTAGCGAGGGATGTCTACGAGATCGGCCAAGCGGGTCTGGGTTACCTCGCGGCCGCGTTCGCCACCGGCGCGCTCGCCGGTTCGCTGCTGGTGGGATCGAACCGCCTGCCGCTGCGCGCCGGGCGCGCGATGCTGTGGGGCAGCGCCGCCTGGTTCGTCGCCATCCTCGTCTTCGGGCAGAACCGGTCGCTCGGCCCCGGGCTCGCGCTGCTCGTCGTCGCGGGATTCATGCAGAGCCTGTGCCTCACGCCGCTCGCCGGCGTCATGCTGCGCTCGGCCAGCGAGGAAATGCGCGGCCGCGTCATGGGCCTGCGCATGCTCGCCATCTGGGGCCTGCCGCTGGGATTGCTCGCCGCCGGGCCGCTCATCGCGCACCTCGGCTACTCCGCCTCCACCGTGATCTACGGCGGTCTCGGACTCGCGGCGACCATCGCCATCGGCTACCACTGGCGCCACGCGCTCTGGCACGGTTCGGCCGTGGCCAATTCAAATCACTAGCAATAGAATGGATGCCAGGCAAAGGCAAGCGAGGCAACGATGACCGCGACCGCAAAACTTCAACCCTCAGGCATGAGTGCCGCCGAATGGCAGGCACGCTGCGATCTGGCGGCGCTCTACCGCGTGGTGGACCATTTCGGCTGGACCGACGTCATCAACACGCACATGTCGGCGCGCGTGCCGGGCGAGCCCGGCGCGTTCCTGATCAACCATTACGAGGAAATGTTCCACGAGATCACGGCCTCGAGCCTGATCAAGATGGACATGGACGGCAAGGTGATCGGCAAGCAGGGCCGCTTCAACGCGGCCGGCTTCACCATCCACAGCGGCGTCTACAAGGCGCGGCCCGACGCCAACTGCGTAATGCACACCCACACGCGCGCCGGCGCCGGCGTCTCGATGTTGCGCAAGGGCCTGCGCCCGATCAGCCAGGACGCGCTGAACGTGCTCGACGAGGTCACGTACCACGAGTACGGCCAGCCGGCGACGCAGGCGGAATGCGACGCGCTGGGCGTGAGCTGCCGCAATGGAAGCTGCGTCGTGCTGCTGAATCACGGCCTGCTGACCCACGCCTCGACCATCCCCGGCGCCCTGCAACGGCTCTACATGCTGGAGCGCGCCTGCGAACTGGAACTCATCTCGCGCACGCTCGGCGAGCCGCCCGTGCCGATCGCGGACGACGTCATCGACGGCGTGGCGAAGTGGATGAAGTCAGCCCGCGCCAAGCCCGACTACGGCCTGCACGAATGGAACGCGCTGCTGCGCGTGGTCGAGGGCAAGGGTACCGACTACCGGGCCTGAGCGGGACTAGTCGGCGAAGTTAATCCGCATATCCCGGCAGTTCGCGGTCCATCACGCGCATCATCGCCTCGAAGAACAGGCGGTCGCGCTCCTCGCGCGAGTGGCGGTCGTCCGCTGGCGGCGACTGCACCTGGTTGACGATCGCGTCCGACAGCACTTCCAGCGGCTTGCCGGTGCTCATCGCCAACACTTGGGCGCGGCACACGCGCTCGAGTTTGTAGAGTCGCCTGTAGGCTTCCGCGATGGAGTCGCCGGTGACGAGGACGCCGTGGTTTTTCATGAAGACGGTGTGCTTGCCCTTGTTG
>JANNXB010000189.1:0-3276 GCA_031409355.1 Betaproteobacteria bacterium
GCCCGCGGTGATCGTCTCCAGCCCCGCCACCATGCGCAGCAGCGTGGACTTGCCGCAGCCAGAGGGGCCGAGGATGACGATGAATTCGCCGTCCTTGATCTCCATGCTGACGCCGTGGATCACCTGCAGTTCCGGCGTGTAGCTTTTGCGTACGTCCCTGAGCGATACCGCAGCCATTATTCTTTTCTCACTTTTCCGTCTCCACGAGGCCCTTGACGAACCACTTCTGCATCAGCATCACCACCAGCGCGGGCGGTAGCATCGCCAGGATCGCGGTCGCCATGATCAGGTTCCACTCATTGGCCGAATCGCTGCCGACGATCATGCGCTTGATGCCGATCACCGTGGTGTACATGGATTCGTCGGTGGTGATGAGCAGCGGCCACAGGTACTGGTTCCAGCCGTAGATGAACTGGATCACGAACAGCGCCGCCATGACCGTCTTCGACAGCGGCAGCAGCACGTCCCAGAAAAAACGCATCGGCGAGGCGCCGTCGACGCGCGCCGCCTCGGCCAGCTCGTCCGGGATGGTCATGAAGAACTGGCGGAAGAGGAAAGTGGCGGTGGCCGACGCGATCAGCGGCACCGTCAGGCCGGCGTAAGTGTTGAGCATTCCCAGGTCGGCGACCACCTTGAAGGTGGGGATGATGCGCACTTCCACCGGCAGCATCAGGGTGACGAAAATCATCCAGAAGAAGAACATGCGCAGCGGAAAGCGGAAGTAGACGATGGCAAACGCGGAAATCACCGAGATCGCCATTTTGCCCAGCGGAATCACCAGCGCCATCACCAGGCTGTTGACCAGCATCGCGGACACCGCCGCCTTGGAACCCTTGGTGGAGCCGCCGGTAAGCACCTGCGAATAATTCTCGATGAACTGGTCGCCGGGCGTGAGCTGCATCGGCACCTGCATTATCTGCTCCAGCGTCAGCGTCGAAGCGATAAAGGTGACGTAAAGCGGAAACGCCACCGCCAGCACGCCGAGGATCAGCACGGTGTGCGAAAAAACGGTCAGCCAGGGGCGGTTCTCGACCATGGTCTCAGTACTGGACCTTGCGCTCGATGAAGCGGAACTGCGCGACGGTCAGGACGATGACGATGAACATGAGGATCACCGACTGCGCCGAAGAACCGCCCAGGTCGGCCGCCTTCACGCCGTCGTGGTAGACCTTGTAGACAAGGATATTGGTCGACTGCGCCGGGCCGCCCTGGGTGGTGGCATCGATGACGCCGAAGGTGTCGAAGAACGCATAGACGATGTTCACCACCAGCAGGAAAAAGGTGGTCGGCGAGAGAAGCGGAAAGACAATGGTCCAGAATCTGCGCAGGGGCCCGGCTCCATCGATGGCCGCCGCCTCGATGAGCGACTTCGGGATCGACTGCAGGCCGGCGAGGAAAAACAGGAAGTTGTAGCTGATCTGCTTCCACACCGACGCGATCACCACCAGCAGCATCGCCTGGTCGCCCTTGATGATCCAGTTCCAGTCGACGCCCCAGCCCTTGAGCACGTAGGTAACGATGCCGATCGACGGCGCGAAGAGGAACGCCCACAGCACGCCGGCGATCGCCGGCGCCACCGCGTAGGGCCAGATCAGCAGCGTCTTGTAGGCCATGGCACCGCGCAACACGCGGTCAGCCATGGTCGCGAGCACGAGCGAAACCGCGATACCGCAGCCGGCGACCGCCACGCTGAACACCGCGGTGGTCTTGAACGACTCGAGATAGTTGCCATCCTTGAACAGGTTGGCGAAGTTCTGCAGGCCGACGAACTGGCTCTTCAGGCCGAAGGCATCCTGCAGCTGGAACGAATACCAGACCGCCTGTACCGCCGGCCAGAAGAAAAAGAGGATCGTGATCACGATCTGCGGGGCCACCAGCGCATATGGCAGCCACGCAGACCGGAATACGACCCGCTTCTCCATCGTACTGCTTACCGTGAATTACTTATTGGCGGCCTCGAACTGCCGCAGGATCTCGTTGCCGCGCTTGACCGCTTCATCCAGCGCCGGCTTGGGTTCCTTCTTGCCCGAGAACACGGCTTCCAGCTCCTCCTCGATCACCGTGCGGCCCTGCACGAAGTTGCCGAAGCGAAGGCCCTTGGAATTGGCCGTCGGCGGCTTGTTGGTCATCTGCTTGACCGCGAGTTCCGCGCCCGGGTCCTTCTCGTAGAAGCCCGATTTCTTCGTCATCTCGTAGGCAGCCATCGTGATCGGCACATAGCCGGTGCTGGTATGCCAATCCATCTGGATCTCCGAGGTCGACAGGAACGCGAGGAACTTCGCCACGCCCTTGTACTCCTCGGGCTTCTTGCCGCTCATCACCCAGACCGAAGCCCCGCCGATGATCGAATTCTGCGGCGCGCCCGGGATGTCGTCGTGGTACGGCATGAAGTTGATCGACCACTCGAACTTGCCCGCCTTGCGGATGCCGGCCTGCGCGCCGGTGCTGCCGGTGAACATGGCGCACTCGCCGCTCGAGAACTTGGCGTCGCCCTGATTGGTGCGTCCGGCGTAGGTGAATGTGCCTTTCTTGGCCATCTCGGAGAGCATCGTGACATGCTTCACATGCTGCGGCGAGTTGATGGTGAACTGGGTGTCGAAGCCGCCAAAGCCGTTTTCCTTGGTGCCGATCGGCAGGTTGTGCCAGGCGCTGAAATTCTCGATATGCAGCCAGGACGGCCAGCTCGTGGTGTAGGCGCAGCCCTGGCCGGAAGCCTTGAGTTTGTCTGCCGCCGCGACGACTTCCTTCCAGGTCTTCGGGGCCTTGCTGGGGTCAAGGCCGGCCTTCTTGAAAGCGTCCTTGTTGATATAGAACATCGATGTCGAACTGTTGAAGGGAAACGACAGCATGTTGCCCTTCTGGTCGGTGTAGTAGCCGGCGACGGAAGGCAGGTAGGCCTTCGGATCGAACGGCTCCTTCGCGTCCGCCATCACTTTCGCCACCGGTACGATCGCGCCCTTGGCGGCCATCATGGTGGCGGTGCCAACTTCGAACACCTGCAGCAGGTGCGGCGCGCTGCCGGCGCGGAATGCGGCAATCGCCGCGGTCATCGACTCCGGATAGCTGCCTTTGAAGGTCGGGGAGATCTTGTAATCTTTCTGGCTGGCGTTGAATTTGTTCGCCAGACCGTTGAGCGCTTCGCCGAGCGCGCCGCCCATCGAATGCCACCATTGGATTTCGGTCTGGGCCTGGGCGCCGGTGGAATACAGTCCCGCTGCAGCCAGCGCAACGACTAAGTGTTTGAATCGCATTGGAGTCTCCTGTGGTTCGTGTCGT
>JANNXB010000190.1:0-11695 GCA_031409355.1 Betaproteobacteria bacterium
CTCGTCGACACCCCCGAGGTGCGCGGCATGATCAACCGCGTGGCCTACCTCGTCAGGCTGGAGAGCTAGCATGAGACTCAATGGATTGAAGCCGGCGGCAGGATCGCGCCAGGCGCGCCACCGCGTCGGACGCGGCATGGGCTCCGGCTGGGGCAAGACCGCCGGCCTTGGACACAAGGGACAGAAGGCCCGCGCGGGCGGCTTCCACAAAGTCGGCTTCGAAGGCGGCCAGATGCCGCTGCATCGCCGGCTGCCGAAGCGCGGCTTCAAGTCGCTGACGCGTCGTACGGTCGCCGAAGTGCGGCTGTCGGACCTGGAGGCCATGAAGGCCGCCGATATCGACTTCGCGGTGCTGATGGCCGAGCGGGTGATCCCGCGCGAGTCGCTAAGCGCGAAGGTCATCCTGTCGGGCGCGCTAAAGCGCAAGATCACGCTCAAGGGCGTGAAGGCGACCAAGGGCGCGCGCGCGGCGATCGAAGCCGCGGGCGGCAAGTACGAGGAACCGGCGGCAGCGCCGGCGCCGTTGAAGAAACTGGTCGCAAAAGAGAAGAAAGCAAAGGAATAAGCCCGCTTGGCTACAGCACTTCCCGGCGCAGGCAAGACCGCCCGTTATGGCGACCTGAAGAAACGACTGTTGTTTCTGCTGGGGGCGCTGTTCGTGTTTCGCATCGGCGCGCACATCCCGGTGCCGGGCATCGACCCGAACGTGCTGGCGGAACTGTTCAAGGGCCAGTCGGGCGGCATCCTCGGCATGTTCAACATGTTCTCCGGGGGCGCGCTCTCGCGCTTTACCATCTTCGCGCTGGGAATCATGCCCTACATCTCGGCCTCGATCATCATGCAGCTGATGACCGCGGTCAGCCCGCAGCTAGAGCAGCTGAAGAAAGAGGGTGAGACCGGCCGGCGCAAGATCACCCAGTACACGCGCTACGGCACCTTGGCGCTGGCCCTGTTCCAGGCCACCGGCATCTCGATCGCGCTGGAATCGCAAGCCAACCTGGTGCTCGAGCCGGGACTCATGTTCCGCATCACGGCGGTGACCACGCTGGTGACCGGCACTATGTTCCTGATGTGGCTGGGCGAGCAGATCACCGAGCGCGGCCTGGGCAACGGCATCTCGATCATCATCTTCGCCGGCATCGCCGCGGGCCTGCCGAGCGCCATCGCGGGCACGCTGGAACTGGTGCGCACCGGCGCGATGCATCCGCTCGTCGCCCTGCTGATCGCGGTCTCCGTGGTCGCGGTCACCGCGTTCGTGTGCTTCGTCGAGCGCGGCCAGCGCAAGATCCTCGTCAACTACGCCAAGCGCCAGGTCGGCAACCGCGTCTACGGCGGGCAAAGCTCGCACCTGCCGTTCAAGCTCAACATGTCGGGCGTCATCCCGCCGATTTTCGCCTCTTCCCTGATCCTGTTTCCCGCGACCATACTCAGCTGGTTCGGTTCGGCCGAGGGCTTTATCTGGCTGAAAGATCTCTCCGCCACTTTGTCGCCCGGGCAACCGATCTACGTGATCCTGTACGGCGCGCTGATCGTTTTCTTCTGCTTCTTCTACACGGCGTTGCAGTACAACCCGAAGGAGACGGCGGACAACCTGAAGAAGTCGGGCGCTTTTGTCCCCGGCATCCGTCCCGGCGAGCAGACCGCGCGCTACCTGGAAAAGATCCTTACGCGGCTCACGCTTGCCGGCGCGGTCTACGTCACGGCGGTTTGCCTGCTGCCGGAGTTCCTGATCCTGCGCTGGAACGTGCCGTTCTACTTCGGCGGCACCTCGCTGCTGATCATCGTCGTGGTGACGATGGATTTCATGGCCCAGGTGCAGGCCTACGTTATGACGCACCAGTACGAAAGCCTGCTGAAAAAGGCCAGCTTCAAGGGCGGCAGCGGCCTTCCGGCACGCTAGAACTCAGGAGAGACGAACATGAAAGTCATGGCTTCAGTGAAGAAAATCTGCCGCAAGTGCAAGATCGTGCGGCGCAAGCGCGTGGTCCGGGTGATTTGCACGGATCCGCGCCACAAACAACGTCAAGGATGATGTGCAGGACGACGCTCGCGTCGTTTTGCGTCATTTAAGTTGATAAGACCTTGACATTATTGATATAATTTCAGGTTCCCCGGAAGAAAACCGACATGGCCCGAATTGCAGGCATCAACATCCCCAACCACCAGCACGCCGGCATCGCGCTGACCGCGATCTATGGCATCGGCCGCTCGCGCGGGAGCGCGATCTGCGTCGCTTCCGGGATCGAGCCGACGCGCAAGATCAAGGACCTGACGGACGCCGAAATGGACCGGTTGCGCGAGAGCATCACGCGCCTGACGGTGGAAGGCGACCTGCGCCGCGAAGTGCAGATGTCCGTCAAGCGGCTGATCGATCTTGGCTGCTATCGCGGCTCGCGCCATCGCAAAGGGCTGCCGGTGCGTGGCCAGCGCACCAAGACCAATGCCCGTACGCGCAAGGGCCCGCGCAAGGCCGCAGTCAAGCAGAACGCGCCAGCCGGCAAGATCTAACCGCCTAGACGAACCAGGAACAGCACATGGCAAGCAAAGCACCTCCGTCCGGACAGCAACTGCAGCAGACCGCCGCGGCGCGCGCGCGCAAGAAGGTGAAGAAGAACGTCGCCGAGGGCATCGCCCATGTGCACGCGTCCTTCAACAACACCATCGTCACGATCACCGATCGCCAGGGCAACACGCTGTCCTGGGCGACCTCGGGCAACGCCGGCTTCAAGGGCTCGCGCAAATCGACGCCGTTCGCCGCGCAGATGGCCGCCGAGCGCGCTGGAAGGGCGGCGCAGGAATGCGGCGTCAAGAACATCGAGGTCCGCATCAAGGGACCGGGGCCGGGCCGCGAATCCGCGGTGCGCGCGCTGAACGCGCTCGGCCTGAAGATCGGCTCGATCGCCGATGTCACCCCCGTACCGCACAACGGCTGCCGCGCTCCGAAGCGCCGGCGAGTCTAGAAAAGAAGCAAGGAGAACGCATGGCCAGAAATCTCGACGCGAAGTGCCGCCAATGCCGCAGGGAGGGCGAGAAGCTCTTCCTCAAGGGCGAAAAGTGCTTCACCGCAAAATGCGCCATTGAGCGGCGCGCCTACGCGCCAGGCCAGCACGGCCAGAAGAGCGGCGCGCGCCTCTCGGACTACGGCAAGCAGCTGCGCGAAAAGCAGAAGACGCGCCGCATCTACGGCGTGCTCGAGCGCCAGTTCCGCAAGACCTACGCCGAGGCATCACGCTCCAAGGGCGTCACCGGCGAGCGCCTGCTGCAGCTCCTCGAATCGCGGCTCGACAACGTCGCCTACCGGATGGGTTTCGGCATCTCGCGCAGCGAAGCGCGCCAGGTGGTGCGCCACAACGGCGTGCTGGTGAACGGCAAGCGCGTGAACATTCCGTCCTACGAGGTCAGCCCGGGCGACGTCATCGAAGTCGCCGACAAGTCGAAGGCGCAGCTCCGCATCAAGGCCTCGGCCGAAGCGGCCGAGTCGCGCGGCATTCCCGAGTGGATCGAAGTGGACACCAAGGCGCTAAAGGGGAAGTTCAAGACGCTTCCCGCGCGCGCCGACATGTCCTCCACGATCAACGAGAGCCTGATCATCGAACTGTATTCGAAGTAACAAGGTAAACCCACATGCCCCAGACCGGATTCCTGAAGCCGCGCATCGTCGATGTGCAGAACCTCTCCCCGTCGCACGCCAAGGTGACGATGGAGCCCTTCGAGCGCGGCTACGGCCACACGCTGGGCAATGCCCTGCGCCGCGTGCTGCTGTCTTCGATGCCCGGCTACGCACCGACCGAAGTGCAGATCGCGGGAGTGGTGCACGAGTACTCGACGCTGGATGGCGTGCGCGAGGACATCGTCGACATCCTGCTGAACCTGAAGGGCGTGGTGTTCCGCCTGCACAACCGCAATGAAGCGATCCTCACGCTGAAGAAGAAGGGTGAGGGCCCGGTCACCGCCGGCGACATCGAGCCGTCGCACGACGTGGAAGTGGTGAACCCCGGACATGTCATCGCCAACCTGTCGGCCGGCGGCAAGATCGAGCTGCAGCTCAAGGTCGAAGGCGGCCGCGGCTACCTGCCGGGCAACATGCGCTACCTGCCGGAAGAGACCAAGGGCATCGGCCGCATCGTGCTCGACGCCTCGTTCAGCCCGGTGCGCCGCGTTTCCTACCTGGTGGATTCGGCCCGGGTCGAGCAGCGCACCGATCTGGACAAACTGATCCTCGACATCGAGACCAACGGCGCCATCGAACCCGAGGAAGCGGTGCGCTACGCGGCCCGCATCCTGGTCGACCAGCTGTCGGTGTTCGCGCAGCTCGAGGGCACTGCCCTGCCGACCGAGGAGAAGAAGGCGGTCGCGGTGGACCCGATCCTGCTGCGCCCGGTGGACGACCTGGAACTGACCGTGCGTTCGGCGAACTGCCTCAAGGCCGAGAACATCTACTACATCGGCGACCTGATCCAGCGCACCGAGACCGAGCTGCTCAAGACCCCGAACCTCGGCCGCAAGTCGCTAAACGAAATCAAGGAAGTGCTCGCCTCGCGCGGCCTGACCTTGGGCATGAAGCTGGAGAACTGGCCGCCGGCCGGCCTCGAGCACCACAGGACGTAAGAGAGAACAGAACAGGATAGCGCCATGCGTCACGGTCACGGACTCAGGAAACTCAACCGCACGTCGAGCCATCGGCTCGCCATGTTCCGCAACATGGCGAATGCCTTGCTGACGCACGAAGAGATCACGACCACGCTGCCCAAGGCGAAGGAACTGCGCCGGGTGGTGGAGCCGATGATCACCATGGGCAAGAAGGCCACGCTCGCCAACCGCCGCCTCGCTTACGACCGGCTGCGCGACCGCGACACGGTGTCCAAGCTCTTCGGCGTGCTCGGACCGCGCTATGCCAAGAGGAACGGCGGCTACCTGCGCATCCTCAAGAACGGCTTTCGCAAGGGCGACAACGCGCCGATGGCGCTGATGAGCCTGCTCGACCGCCCGGAACTCGCGGACGGCGCCGCCAAAGGCGAGGAAAAGAAGAGCGAGAAGAAGGCAGCGGCCAAGGCTGCCTGATCTCCGTCAGGCGATCAGCATCACGTTCACGTGATCAAGATGGCCCGGTAGTCGTTGACGTTGGTGCGCGTGGGGCCGGTGACCACCAGGTCTCCGAGGGCCGAGAAAACGCCGTAGCTGTCGTTCGCGGCGAGGAATTTCCTCGCATCGATTCCCAGCGCGCTGGCGCGCGCGAGAGAATCCGGCGAGAGCAGCGCCCCCGCGTTGTCCTCCGAGCCGTCGATGCCGTCCGTGTCCGCGGCGATGGCGTGCACCTCCGCGGTTCCCGTGAGTTCCATGCCCAGCGCCAGGAGGAACTCCCCGCAACGCCCGCCGCGCCCGCCGGCACCGCGTACCGTCACCGTGCATTCGCCGCCGGAGAGCAGCGCGACCGGCGGCTTGAACGGCGAACCGTGCTGGCGGATCTCGCGCACGATCGCCGCCATCACTTTCGCGACTTCCTTCGCCTCTCCGGTGATGGAATCGCCGAGGATCACCGGTTCCACGCCGTTTTCGCGGAACAGCACCGCCGCCGCCTCCAGCGACTGGCGCGCGGTCGCGATGACCTTGCTCTCGACGTTGTCGAAGATCCTGGCGCCCGGCTTGGGCGTTTCCTCGCGCTCGCCGCGCAGGCCGCAGATCAGGTGCTCGAGCACCGCCCGCGGCGGCTTGACGTCGAAGCGGTTGAGCACGTCCACCGCCTCCTGGAAGGTTGTCGGGTCCGGCGCGCAGGGGCCCGAGGCGATGTGCGTGGCAGCGTCGCCTGTCACATCAGAAATGATCAGCGTCACCACCGGCGCCTTGCAGGCGGCGGCGAGGCGCCCACCCTGGATCTGCGACAGGTGCTTGCGCACCGTGTTGATCTCCTGAATGGCCGCGCCGCTGCGCAGCAGGTCCTGCGTCACCTTGCGCAGGTCACCGATCGAGATGCCGTCTACGGGCAGCGAGAGCAGCGCGGAACCGCCGCCTGAAAACAGGGCGAGCAGCAGGTCCACCGACTTGATGGCGCGCACGGCGCCGAGCATTTCACGCGTCGCTTCCTGTCCGGCTTCGTCCGGCACGGGATGCCCGGCCTCCACCCAGCGGATGCGCTCCAGCGACAGCGCGTGCCCGTAGCGGGTGAGCGCGATGCCGAACAGCTTCTTGTCCGCGGGCCAGTGCTGCTCCACCGCAAGCGCCATCGAAGCGGCGGCCTTGCCGGCGGCGAGCACCAGGGTGCGCCCGTCCGGCGGCGGCGGCAGGTGCGCCGGAACGATCTTGAGTGGATCGGCCGCCGCCACCGCGGCGCGAAAGCTCGCTTCGAGGAGCGCCCGCGGGCTCAGCCGAATTGCTCCCTGGGTTGGCCAGCCGGGGCGTCTTTTCCCATTCCGTAGAGCACCGGGTACACCTCGCGGAACGCCTGCATGATCTCCGCCACCGGCACGTCGGCATGGCTGCCGCGGTCGCGCAGGTACTCCATGTGGCGGCGTTCTTCCTCGTCGAGCGGATGAAAAATGGAGTCTTCGCGGCCGTCGAACTCCAGCGGCTTGACCCGGAAGCGCCGGCACAGCTCGATATTGAAGGCGGGCGTCGCCTTGACCCACTTGCCCTCGAGCAGCATTTCGGCGAAGCCGTGGTACACGAACAGGTCGGTGCCCATGCGCTCGCGCAGGGCGGGCGTGGTCAGGTGGTTCTTCACGTCGGCGAACCCGACCCGCGCGGGAATGCCGTCGGCGCGCGCGCAGGCGGCGAGCAGCGCAGCCTTGCCGATGCAGAAACCTTCGCCCGCGGTGATGCAGCGCGACGCCTGGAAGGTCTCTTCCTTCGAGAAATCCAGGAACGGGTTGTAGCGGATGGCGTCCCGCACCGCGTAATAGAGCGCCACGGCACGCTCCCGGTCGGTTTTTCCGGAAGAATGTGCTTTCGAAAAATCGATGACGGCCGGATGGTCGCTGTCGATGTAGCGTCCGGGTTGCAGAAACTCCTTCACCGGTCGAGCTTCATGAGCCGGCGCGCGCCGGAGAACAGGGCGCTCGACTGCTTGCCGAGCCCGTCAATGACCGAGAAGTGGTGCGTGCCGGGCATCGCGATGTCGCCGGCGAAGGCGCCGCGCCAGCGCTCGCCGAGCAGCGCATTCTGGCGGTGGAATTCCGAGCTCTCGTCGCCGCCGACGCAGGTCATCACCGGTGAGCGCGTGGCCGCCGGCATGAAAGCCGGCGAGAGACGGATCGCGGCCTCTTCATCCAGGCGCAGGTCGCCGTTCAGCCAGTCCACCTGCACCATCGGGCGCATGTCGTAGATGCCGCTGATCGCGAGGCCGCCCTTGAACAGGTCTTTCGGCAGGCGCTTGTCGAACGCCGGCCAGACCGCCGCCATCATCATCGCCGTGAGGTGCCCGCCCGCGGAGTGGCCGCAGACATAGAGCCGGTCCTCGTCCATGCCGTACTCCTCCGCGTGCAGCCACAGCCAGCGGCTGGCGCGCAGCATCTGGCGCACGATTTCCTCCACCGTCACCTGCGGGCACAGGTCGTAGTTCACCACCGCGAGCGAAACGCCCGCATCCACCCAGGCCGGCGCGAGAAACGAGAAATCCCGCTTGTCGCGCGAGCGCCAGTAGCCGCCGTGGATGAACATCATGCAGCTGCCGTCGCCCTTGCGCGCCGGGAAGATGTCGATGGTTTCGCCCGGGGAGTCGCCGTAGCGCTGGTCCAGGCGGCAGGTCATGGTCGTCCGCGCGCGCTCGGAGTCCTGCACCCAGCGATCGACCCAGCGCGCGTTGTCGGGGACGAGCTCGCGGTTGTTGTATTCGCGCGAGAAAAAGGCGGTATCTGTCATTGCCGTTGCTCCCGCCACAGTCCCAGCGCGTCCTGGGCCGGCCGGTCCGAAAACGAAAACAGCACGCACTCGGCGTCCGCCTCCAGCGACAGCGGCATCCACGAAGGCACGACGAAGGTGTCGCGAGGTCCGAATTCGAACGTTTCGCCGGCGATGGTGGCGCGGCCGCTGCCTTCCACGACCGAGTAAACGGCGCCGTCCGTAGAGCGATAGGGCTGCGTACGCAGGCCTTTAGGCAGCAGCTGGATGTAGGCGGCGATCGTCGGCATGGCATGCCCGCCGGTCAGCGGATTGATGTATTCCATTTTCCAGCCGTGGCAGGAATCCGGATCCCCCTCTTTGGCGAGCCGGGCCAGCGTTTCGCGGCTGCGGTCGTAGGGGTAGCTGAAGATGGGGGAGGTCTTGCCGAAGGGCGCCACCGCGCCGAGCGGCTTGAGGTTGTTGCCATAGCGCGCCATCGATGCGCCTTCGCCGCGCGAAATCGGCTGCACGGCCTGGGGAAAGGGTTCGTGGAACTGCGCCGCGAATGCGCGCACGATGCGCACGTCCAGCCCGTCCAGCCAGACCACCGGCCCGGTACCTTCATGGCCGTGGTCGTGCCAGGTCCAGGACGGGGTAATGATGAAATCCCCCGGATGCATCGTGGTGCGCTCGCCATCCACCGCGGTGTAGGCGCCGGAACCCTCGAGCACGAAGCGCAGCGCGGACTGCGTGTGACGGTGGCTGGGGGCAACCTCACCCGGCAGGATCAGCTGATAGCCGGCGTACAGGCTCTGCGTGATGCAGGCTTCGCCGGGCATCCCCGGGTTCTGCAGCACCAGCACGCGCCTGATCGCTTCCTGCGCGGTAATGAGTTCGCCCGCCTCCATCAGGTAGGGACGCGCGTCGGCCCACTTCCAGAGCGCCGGCTTGCAGGGCGTCATCGGCTGGTCGGGTATCAGCTCGTGGTAGACCTCCCAGAGCGGGGCGAAATTGTGCTTTTCGATCCGGCGGTAAAGATCCTGCCGCGCGGCCCCGGATTGCGGCTTCGGGACGCTCGCCATGTCTCGCTCCCAGGCTGAAAAAACCATTATAAAGTGTCGCCCTCGCTTCATGGAGGACAGCCGCATGCCGGCCGATCGGGAGGACAGGCTCGCCATCGTCGAAACGGTGAACAACTGGGCGCTGTGGCGGGACGCGGGCGACTGGGAGCGGTTTCGCACCGTCTGGCACGAGGACGGCTGGATGACCGCGACCTGGTTCCAGGGGCCGGCCGGGAAGTTCATCGAAGTGAGCAAAGCGGGCTTCGACAAGGGCGTCAGCATCCTGCATTTCCTGGGGGGCACGAGCGTGGACCTGAAGGGCGAGCGCGCCATCGCCCAGACCAAGATGACCATAAGCCAGCGCGCCAGCGTGGACGGGGTGATGGTGGATGTGGTCTGTACCGGCCGTTTCTATGATTTCTTTGAGAAAAGAAAAAACAAATGGGCCATCGTGCGCCGGCAGCCCATCTACGAGAAGGACCGCATGGACCCGCTCGACCCGTCGGCCAGGCTGGCGCTGGATGCGGAGCTGCTGGGGCGTTTCCCCGAGGGCTACCGGCACCTGGCCTACCTGCAGACCCGGATCGGCTACAGCATCAAGCTTGACCTGCCGCAGCTGAAAGGCCCGGTGATCGAGGCGCTCTACGTGCACGGCCGGGCGTGGCTGGAGGGCGCGCCGTCGGCCTTCCCGTCTTGAATTACTCCGGGCAATTGCGCATCGGCCAGCCGGTGCGCCGGCTGGAGGACGACGCGCTGCTCACCGGAGCGGCGCGCTACATCGATGACCTGGAATTGCCCGGGGCCGTTCATGCCGCGTTCGTGCGCTCGCCCCACGTGCATGCACGCGTTCTTTCCATCGACGCCGCCGGCGCCCTCGGCGCGCCCGGTGTGCTGGCGGTGTACACCGCTGATGACCTGCGCGCCGGCGGGCTCGGTCCGATCCAGGTCGTGGTGTCGCAGCGTGGCCGCGACGGCAGCGCCGCGCGCGGCGCCTCGCGCCCGGTGCTGGCCGAAGGGCATGTGCGCTTCGTCGGCGAGGCGGTGGCGATGGTGCTGGCGCACAGCCAGCGCGAGGCGCGCGATGCGGCCGAACGCGTGGCGGTCGGGTACGAGGAACTGCCGCAGGTCATCGATCCGCGCACCGCTCTGGCGCCCGGCGCGCCATCCGTCCGTGACGACGCGCCGGGCAACCTGGCGCTCGAATGGGAAGGCGGCGACCGGCAGGCAACCGAATCGGCGTTTGCGCGCGCGGCGCACGTGGCGCGGATCGAACTGGTGGTCAACCGGGTCTCCGCCGCGCCCATCGAGCCGCGCGGCGCGGCGGCGGTGTACGACACAGCCAGCGGCCGCTTCACGCTGCACGCCCCCACGCAGGGCAGCAAGGCGATCCAGGTCGATATCGCATCCACGGGCCTGGTCGCCGACCCTCGCGCGCTGCGCGTGCTGACGCCTCAGGTGGGTGGCTCGTTCGGATTGAAGATCTCTCCCTATCCCGAACAGGTGGCGGTGCTGTTCGCCGCAAGGAAACTCGGGCGGCCGGTGAAGTGGTATGCCGATCGCTCGGAAGCTTTTCTTGCGGATGGCGCGGGGCGCGACCTGGCGATGGCAGGAGAACTGGCGCTGGACGGGGAGGGGCGATTCCTCGCCGTGTGCGCGCGCGTCGTCGGCAACACCGGCGCCTACACCACCACGGCCGCGATCAGCATCCCGACCAGCGGCGGCATGCGCTGCATCACCGGGGTCTACACTCTGCCTTCATGCCACGTCGAAACGCGCGTGGCGTTCACCAACACCGTGCCGGTGGTTGCCTACCGCGGCGCCGGCAAGCCCGAATTCACCTATCTCATCGAGCGCCTCGTCGACGCCGCCGCGCGCGAAACGGGGCGCGATCGTGTCGCGCTGCGCCGCCTGAACATGGTGCGTCCCGGGCAGATGCCCTGGACCACGCCGGCGGGCCTGGTGTTCGATTCCGGCGAGTTCGAGAAAAACCTGGACGACGCGCTGGTCCTCAGCGATCGCGCCGGATTCGAAGCGCGCCGCCGCGCAGCGGCCGCGCGCGGCCGGCTGCGCGGCTACGGATTGTCGGTCTACCAGGAGCCCGACGGGTACTACGAGAGCCACGTCGGCGCGGCCTTCGACGCCGAGGGCATGCTCACTGTCGCGACCAGCGCGACCACCAACGGCCAGGGGCACGTCACCACGTTCATGCAGGTAGTGTCGCAGCAGCTTGGCTTGCCCGCCGAGCGCATCCATGTCGTGCAGGGAGACAGCGATCGCACCGGCGTAGGCATAGGCTCGGTCGGCTCCTGCGAGACGACCGTCACCGGCACCGCGATCGTGCATTGCGCGCGCGCCATCATCGAGAAAGGCCGCCTGATCGCCGGCCACTTGCTTGAAGCGCAGCCGATGGACGTGGAGTTCGAAGTCAGTGCTTCGGGCGGCGTGTTCGTGATCGCCGGCACCGACCGGCGCGTCACGCTGGTCGAGGTCGCGCGCGCCGCGCACGCGCCCGGCCTGCCGCCGGAGATCGCGCCGGGCCTGGCGGCCGAGGATTTCTACAAGCCCACCACCTACAGTTTTCCCTCGGGCTGCCATGTGTGCGAGGTCGAGGTCGATCCGGAAACGGGCGGGGTCGAGGTACTCGCCTACTCGGCAGTCAACGACTTTGGCGTCGTGGTCAACCCGCTGTTGCTTGAGGGCCAGGTGCACGGCGGCGTCGCGCAAGGCATCGGCCAGGCCCTGATGGAGGTCCTGACGCACGATGCGCGCACCGGCCAGCTGCTGACAGGCAGTTTCATGGATTACTGCATTCCGCGCGC
>JANNXB010000191.1:0-8929 GCA_031409355.1 Betaproteobacteria bacterium
GGGCGGGCAGCAGCCAGGTTCCGGCGGGCTGGCCCTGCGCCTGGCTCCATTCGCCGTTGTCGTCGAATTTCCCGACCACGCGCGGCGCGCGCTTGCCTTCTTCCCAGGTGTAGAGCTCTTCCTTGATCTGGTACTCGATCAACTGGCGCTTTTCCTCCACCACCAGGATCTCCTCGAGCCCCTGCGCGAAACGGCGCGCGCCCTGCGGCTCCAGCGGCCAGCTCATCGCTACCTTGTAGACGCGCAGGCCGATGTCGCGCGCGACGTTCTCATCGATGCCGAGGTCGGCGAGCGCCTGCATGGTGTCGCCGAAGCTCTTCCCGGTGGTGATGATTCCCAATCGGGCCTTGGGCGAATCCCAGACGATCCGGTCCAGTTTGTTGGCTCGGACGTACGCAAGCGCCGCGTAGACCTTGTAGTCGAGCAGGCGCATTTCCTGCTCGAGGATGCCGTCGGGCCAGCGGATGTTCACTCCGCCCGGCGGCAGCGCGAAATCCTGCGGGATGACGATGTTCACGCGGCCCGGATCGACGTATACCGAGGCGCCAGATTCGACCACGTCGGTGACGCACTTGAAGGCGATCCAGCAGCCGGAATAGCGGCTCATGGCAAAGCCGTGCAGGCCGTAGTCGATGTATTCCTGCACGTTCGCCGGATTCAGCACCGGGATGCAGCAGGCCTTGAGGATGTGCTCGCTCTGGTGCGCGAGGGTCGAGGATTTCGCCGCGTGGTCATCGCCCGCGAGCACCAGCACGCCGCCGTGCTTCGCGGTGCCGGCCGAGTTCGCGTGCTTGAAGACGTCGCCGCAGCGGTCCACGCCCGGTCCCTTGCCGTACCACATTGAAAACACGCCGTCGTACTTCGCATCCGGGAACAGGTTCAGCTGCTGCGTGCCCCAGATGGCGGTGGCGGCGAGGTCTTCATTTACCCCGGGCTGGAATTTGATGTGGTGTGTTTCGAGGTGTTTCTTCGCGCGCCACAAGGACTGGTCGAATCCGCCGAGCGGCGAACCGCGGTAGCCGGAAATGTAGCCCGCGGTGTTCAGGCCCGCCGCAAGGTCGCGCTCGCGCTGCAGCATCGGCAGGCGGACCAGCGCTTGCGTGCCGGTGAGGAATACGCGCCCGGTATCCAGCGTGTACTTGTCGTCGAGGGAAACTTTGGCGAGTACTGCGGCGTCGACGGGTGCGTTCATCGGTCAGTCTCCTCGAAGAGAGCTTCTAGCATATTCCTTCAGACCGTCGCAGGGCGCCTGGTTCGCGCCGGTTTGTTTGTCCCCAGCGGCTGGTCCCAATACGGTTCCGGGCCGAACGACTCGGCCAGGTAATCGATGAACACGCGCGTCTTCGCCGGCAGGTAGCGGCGGTGCGGATAGATGGCGTAGATCGCCACGTCGGTGCCGAAATCGTAGCCCGGCAACAGGGGCACGAGGGAACCTTCCTCCAGCTGGCGGCGCACGTCCCAGGTGGACTTGAGCGCTACCCCCAGCCCGGCCATGGCCCATTCGCGCAGCACTTCCCAGTTGTCGCAGGCGTAGTGCCCGGCGACGCGCACCGAGCCGCGCTTGCCATCGGGTCCTTTGTACTCCCAGTTCATGTGCAGGTCGTTAGTGGTAAGGCAGTTGTGCTGCTGCAGGTCGGCGGGCGCGCGTGGCGCGTCGTGCAACTTCAGGTAGCCGGGGCTGGCGCACACCACCCGCCGGTTCGGTGCGAGCTTGCGCGCGGCGAGCGAGGAATCCTCCAGCTCGCCGATGCGGATCGCCAGGTCGTAGCCTTCCTCGATCATGTTCACGGTGCGATCGGACAGGCTGAGCGCGAGCTGGATCTTCGGGAAGCGCGCGGCGAACGGCGGAATCAGCGGCGCGATGTGCTTGTGGCCGAAGGAGGCGGGCAGCGCGACCTTGAGCACGCCCTGCGGCTCGACGCGGCGGGCGGCGGCGGCGGCGTCCGCGTCTTCGATCTCCCCCAGGATCCGGGTGCAGGCATCGAGGTAGCTCGCGCCTTCGTCAGTGAGCGCTAACCGTCGTGTAGTACGGTTAACCAGGCGCACACCGAGGCGGGCCTCAAGCGCGGCGAGCCGGCGGCTGACGACTGCGGTGGAGACGCCGAGGTCGCGCGCGGCAGCCGACAGGCTGCCGGTCGCCACGACTTTGGAGAACACCGACATCTCGTAGAGCGAATCACCCATGGCGCCGAAAATACCTTTGCGATATCAGCAAGAGAGTTTTTCTTTGTTGCCTGATTGTATATCGATCCGCAAAGCCGTAAATTTGATGCACCGCAGCAGCTGAACTTCAGGGTGCTGTCGGAAAGAACATAAGAACGCGCCTTCCGCGGTCTCCTCCCTCCTCCTCCGCGGCAGGGTTCGTCCCCTCCGCACTTGCCGCAAGGCGGTGCGGACGGGGACCGCGTCTGACAGCGAAGTTTCCTTCCCCGCCAGCTAGGCAATCGACTTCCACATCTCGCGGTCGCGTTTTGCGGTCCAGATGCGCGGATGCTTGATACCGCTGGCCTCGTCGTACGCACGGGAAACGTCGAACGGCATGCAGTGCTCGTAGATCGGGTACGCGCCGTAAACGGGGTCCAGGCGGCGCTTGGTCGCCTTGAACACGTCCTTGAGTGATTTGCGCGCGGCGACGCCGCGCTTGGCGCTGGCATAGAGTCCGCGCACGAAGTCCCGGGTGTAGCGGATAGCCTTGTCGCTTGCGCCGGGGGTCATGAGCGCCGGGCCGCGTCCCGGGACCAGCGCTCGGGGTTTCAGCGCTCGCAGCTTTTCGAGGGTGTTGGGCCACTCCTCCAGGTGCGCGTCGCCGGTGTAGATGCCGGCCTCGTATTCCACCAGGTCGCCCGAAAAGAGCACCTTCTCGGAGGGCACCCACACCACCGTGTCGCCGCCGGTGTGGCCCGGTCCGAGGTGCAGGATGCGCACTTCGAGCTTGCCCAGCATGACCGTCATCTCGTCCTTGAAGACGATGGTCGGCCAGGTGAGGCCGGGGATGGAACCCGCGCCGCGGAACAGGCGCGGAAAGCGCCCGATCTCGCTCGCCATGTCCTGCTTGCCGCGCTCCCGGATCAGGCCGAGCGTGCGCTGGCTGGCGATGATTTCATCGGCCTTGTAGGCCGAGGCTCCGAGCACGCGTACCGCGTGGTAGTGCGACAGCACGACGTGGCGCACCGGCTTTGACGTGACGCGCCTGATGCGGCGGATGACCTCACGTGCCATCAGCGGCGTCGCCTGCGCGTCGATCACCATCACGCCGTCGTCACCCACGATCACGCCGGTGTTCGGGTCGCCTTCGGCGGTGAACGCCCAGCAGCTCTTCGACAGCCGCGGAAAGCTGATTTTCTTGGGCTTCAGATCGGACTGCGAGGCGAAGCTATTCATGGGCGGGTCGACACTGAAAGATAATGCGCAAGTATGAACGATCTGCGCCCACTGCTGGACATAGCCGCGCGTTACCGCGCGCTTCTTGCGGTGGCCTCCGTGCTGATGCTTATCGAGAGCGCTGCAGCACTTGGCGTGCCGTGGATTGGCGGACTGCTGACCGACGCCATCTTGCAAAACCCTGCAGGGAGACTGGACTTGGGCGCGGTGCTGCTGGCGCTGCTCGGGGTGATCGCGGCCCAGTCGCTGCTCAATTTCGCGACCGTCTACCTGCTGGACAGCGCCGCCGATCGCATGGTTTCGGACCTCAAGGTTCGACTCTACGACCACCTGCAGGCACTGCCACTTGCGTACTTCCAGGGGCGGCGCCTGGGCGACACGCTCGCTTTGCTGACGACGGATGTCTACGTGCTGAGCTCGTTTATCACCGGCACCGCGGTCGCTGTAGTGCCGCTGCTCGTGACAGCCGCAGGTGCCGTCCTGCTGATGTTCCGCATTCGTCCGGACCTCGCTTTGTTCGCCGCCGTGCTGGTGCCCTTTTTCTTTCTCTTGATGAAGATCGTCGGTCGCCGCCTGCGGCCGCTATCGGTGCGGCTGCAACAGGAGGAGGCCGGCGCGGTCGCGGTCGCGGAGGAAAACTTTTCCCTGCTGCCCGCAATCAAGGTTTTCACGCGCGAGCGGCAGGAGTCTGCGCGCTACCGCGAACAGATCGGCCGGGTGCTTGACCTTTCAGCGCAGCAGCGCCGCATCTATTCCGCGATCGGGCCGCTGATTCAGTTCTTCGTCGCGACGGGAATCGTGCTGGTGCTGGCGTTGGCGAGCGGCGATCTGGCCGATGGGCGGCTCTCGCCCGCCCAGCTGGTGAGCTTCCTGCTGTACGCCCAGCTGCTCGCCCGGCCCGTGAGGGAGCTTGCCGATCTCTATGGCCAGACCCAGGGCGTGCGCGGCGCGCTGGCCCGGCTTCGGCAGGCGATGGACCAGCCGCCAGAGCGATCAGGAGGCGGCGCGTTCTCCGTGCTGCCGGTGCGGGGAGAGGTCGAGTTCCACGGCGTGGGCTTCAATTACGAAGGCCGTCCGCCGGCGCTTGTTGAAGTGAACCTGCGCATCGGGGCGGGAGAGACGATTGCCATCGTCGGGCCAAATGGGGCGGGCAAGAGCACCGTGGGACATTTGCTGATGCGTTTGCACGATCCCGCCGCGGGAAGGATCACGGTCGACGGCATCGACATCGCGACGCTGACGCTCGACGCCCTGCGCAGCCAGATCGGGATCGTGCCGCAGAACGTGCTGCTGTTTCATGCGTCGGTACGCCACAACATCGCCTATGGCCGGTCGCAAACGGACCAGGCCGCGATCGAGGCGGCGGCGCGCGCCGCAGGGGCGCACGAGTTCATCCTGCGGCTGCCGCAGGGCTACGACACCGTCGTTGGAGACCGGGGCGTGCGGCTCTCGGGAGGCCAGCAGCAGCGGGTCGCGTTGGCGCGGGCCCTTCTCAAAGACCCCCCAATCCTGATCCTTGACGAGGCCACCGCGATGTTCGATCCGGAGGGCGAGGCCGAGTTTCTGTGGGCGTGCCGGGAGAACTTCCGGCACCGCACGGTGGTCTTCATCACCCATCGGGCTGCCAGCCTCGATGCGGTCGACCGCATCGTGCGAATGGAGGATGGCCGTGTGGTCGCGCGGGAATAATAGTCCCGCCACCGGTGCCGTACGTCTGCCGGGCCTATTTAACGTCCGCCAAGTGGACTAATTCACATCCGCCTACGTTAATGCTGGCAAATGTCCTATGGATCGTAATTGTCTGAAAGGTGATGCTAAAGACTGTCGGGTCCAAAAGCGGATTGAATCTGGGGCTGGTAGAATGGTCTTTAACCTTTTTGTCCAGTGCCGAAGTCCGGCATGAACAGGCGAATGGCGCGTAGATGAACACTTTGAACCGGCAGGAAATGCAAGGGCTCGCGTTCGAGCCGCAGCAGCCCGAGATCGAGCAACTCGATCTCGTGCGCTACTGGCGCGCGATCGCGCGCAACAAGTGGCGCATCCTCGCGCTCGTAGTGCTGGTCGGCTTGATTGCCACCCTGTACGCCAACAGCCTGGCGCCGATCTATCGCTCGACGGCGACCGTGCTGGTCGAGGGGTCGCGTACCAAGGGTGTCACGGCCGAGGACCTCTATGTCGCGTACAACGGCAGCACGCGCGACTACTATCTCACGCAGTTCGAAATCATCAAGTCGCGCGAGTTCGCCGAACGCATGGTGCGCGTGATGGGCCTGACCAAGCATCCCGAGTTCGCGCCGCGCGAGGCGGCAAAGCCGTGGTATGCGGGCCTGCTGCCCAGTTTTCGGCCGGGCGCAGCTTCCCCGGCGGCGCCGGACCCGGCGATCGAGGACGGCGTCATCGATGCAGTCATGGCGCGCACGTCGTTGCAGCCGGTTCGCAATACGCAGCTCGTCAAAGTCAGCTTCGATGCCTTCGATCCGGAGCTTGCGGCGCGGGTGCCGAATACGCTGGCGACCATCTACATCGTGGCGGACCTGGAGTCTCGCGCCGAAGCGACCCGGCGTTCGACGCAGTTCCTCATCAAGCAGTCGGAGGACCTCAAGGCGAAGCTGGTCGAATCCGAACGTCTGCTGCAGCAGTTCCGCGAGCGCGAGAAGATCATCGAGGCGAAGGGCGTATCCCTTGCCGGCGCGAGCCGCCAGCTCGAGGACCTGTCCAGTTCCCTGGGAGAAGCGCGCAGGAAGCGCGCCGATCTCGAGGCGGCCTACGAGCAGGTAACCGCCGCGCGGCAGGGCAAGGCGACGGAAGCCCTCGACACGCTGCCGATGGTGTTGCGGCATCCGCTCGTGCAGCGGGCCAAGGAAGTGGAATCCGATGCGGAGCGGCGCTTCAGCGACGCTTCCAAGCGTTATGGGCCGGACCACCCGCGCATGATCGCGGCGCAGGGGGAACTCAAGGTGGCGCAGGAGAACCTGAAGCGACAGGCCAATCTTGCGGCACAGGGTCTGTCCAAGGACTACGAGCTCGCGCGCGCCAATGAGGCTTCGATCGAGCGAGCCCTGGGGCGGTCCAAAGGCGACATTCAGGCCTACAACCGCAAGGAATTCGAGCTGCAATCGCTCGAACGCGACGTGGCGGCCAACCGCCAGCTGTTCGAGGCCTTCGTGAATCGGTCCAAGGAGGCCCGCGCGGGCGACATGCAGTCTCCGATCGCGCGCATCGTTGACGAGGCGCGGCCACCCAAGGGACCTTCGGGCCCGAACAAGCGCATGATCGTCAGCATGTGGTTGCTGGCGGCGTTGCTCGGGGGCGTATCCCTTGCGATCCTGATCGAGCGCCTGAACAACCGCGTGAAAGCGAGCCACGAGGTCGAGTCCAAGCTCGGGGTACGTGCGGTGGGCGTGCTCCCGGTCACGAAAGCGGAAGTGGGCGTTCCGATCGAGCGCATGTTCCGCGAGTCCAACCAGAATGCGTTTTCGGAGTCGATACGCACAATCCGCAGCAGCATCCTGCTCTCAGGCCTGCAATCGCCCCGCAAGGTAGTGCTCCTGACGTCTTCGGTGCCTGACGAAGGCAAGACCACGCTCGCGTCCAACCTGGCGTTTGCGTTCTCCCAGGTGAAGAAGACGCTGCTGATCGAGGCGGACATGCGCCGGCCT
The DNA here is from genome assembly GCA_031409355.1 of Betaproteobacteria bacterium. GTDB lineage: Bacteria > Pseudomonadota > Gammaproteobacteria > Burkholderiales > SG8-39 > RBG-16-66-20. Next base: position 7,041 of record JANNXB010000191.1, read on the forward strand.
AAGCTCGGCAGAGTGTTGGGCGACGATGGAACCCGACCGGGGTTGTCCGAACTCGTCACTGGCCAGGCGGACGCCGGCCAATGCATATTCGAGGCAGCGGGCTCGAACCTTCATGTGATGCTGGCCGGCCTGGTGCCGCCGAACCCGCTAGAGCTGATCTCCTCGCCTGAGTTCGCGATATTGATGGAAAAGCTGAAAACGCAGTACGAGGTGATCATCGTGGACAGCCCGCCCGTGCAGCTGGTGAGCGACGCCGTGATGCTCGCGCAGATGGCGACGTCGGTGCTCTTCGTGGTGCGTGCCGACACGACGCCCTATCCGATCGCTCGCCACGCGCTCAGCCGGCTGCATCGCGTGGATGCGCCGGTGCTGGGTGCGGTGCTAAACCAGATCGACCTCGAAAAGGCCGACAACTACTACGGCGAATACAGCGGCTACGGCAACCGGTACTACCGCAAGTACGGCTACTACACCAACACTGCGCCTAAAGCCAAGGCCTGATCAGGCCTTGGCCGGCTCGCACTGCTCTAGCCGGTAGCCATAGTTGTAGACCGGCACCACCCGGAAGCCGGACTCCACGCGCAGGTCGAGTTTCTTGCGCACCTGGCTGACATGCGTGTCCACGGTGCGCGTGGCCAGTTCTCCCGAGCGGCCCCAGATGGCCTCCTGCAGGTGGCCGCGCGACATGAGCCGTCCGATGTTGCGGAACAGGACCACCGCGAGGTCGAACTCCTTTGGCGTGAGCTCGATCTTGGCGCCGGTGCGGCGGATTTCGCCGCGCTGGGTATCGATTTCGTACGGCGGGAAGGAAAGCAGCTTGTTTTCCTCGCGCGGGTAGGCGCGCCTCAGGAGCGCGTGGACGCGCGCCAGCAGCTCGTTCTGCCGGGCCGGCTTGATCATGTAGTCGTCGGCGCCGCTCTCGAGGGCGAAGACGATGTCCTGCTCGGAGTCGCGTACGGTGACGAACAGGATCGGCACGGTCTGGGAGACGTTGTTCCGGACCCATTGCAGGACCTCGGTGCCCGAGACGTCGGGAACCTGCCAGTCAAGAATAAAAATGTCGAAGCTCTCGCGCGTGGCGCGCATCATCGCTTCGCGGCCGGTCCGGTAGCCGTGCACGTCGTGCCCGTCCTGCGCCAGCCACCGCTGCAGCAGTGCCAATTGGTCAGGATCGTCTTCCAGGATCGCGATTCTCATGTCCCGGATGATAATGCCCCCGGCGGATTGGGGCGTATCTGCATGTCTTTCCCTGTCTAACCCCCCTCCTTTGCCCCCTCTAACCGCCTCTCGGGCGGCCTTTAGCCTCTGATTGGACCGGATCTTGCGTAACTGACGGAAACAAGACATAATTTCAGGTTCCGCCGGAGGGGTGCCCGAGCGGCTAAAGGGGGCAGACTGTAAATCTGTTGGCCTTGCGCCTACGTTGGTTCGAATCCAACCCCCTCCACCAGCAAACTCGGGCGCGCAGCGGACAGGAAATGGGTGAAGAGAACGTGGTGGCAAAAAGGAGGCGGGTGTAGCTCAATGGCAGAGCAGAAGCCTTCCAAGCTTACGACGAGGGTTCGATTCCCTTCACCCGCTCCAGCAGTGTGCAGTGGCTTGTTTTGCGCGTTGTATCGCGACTGTCGTTACGTGGATGGGCCCATGTAGCTCAGTGGTAGAGCACTCCCTTGGTAAGGGAGAGGTCATGTGTTCGATCCACATCATGGGCACCAGTTTTTCGAACGATTTCAACCGATAGGTTTCCGTCATGGCAAAAGGCAAATTCGAGAGAACGAAACCGCACCTGAACGTGGGGACGATCGGTCACGTGGATCATGGGAAGACGACGCTGACGGCGGCGTTGACGCATATTCTGGCGAAGAAGTACGGGGGCGAGGCGAAGAACT
>JANNXB010000192.1:0-1620 GCA_031409355.1 Betaproteobacteria bacterium
GAACTCGCGCGCGGCAAGCCGCTCGCGGCCATCGTCGCCGAGCTCGGCCATGTCGCCGAGGGCGTGCACTCGGCGCACGCGACGCTGGTACGCGCAAAAAGCTGCGCGGTGGAAATGCCGATCGCTTCCGCCGTGGACGCTGTATTGCAGGGCCGCCTGACTCCGCCGCAGGCGGTGGAACTCCTTCTGTCGCGGGACCCGAAAGCGGAAAGCTAGCGAAAGTCGAGCTGGCGCCAGGCTTCGAATACGGTCACGGCGACGGCATTGGAAAGATTCAGGCTGCGGTTGCCGGGACGCATCGGCAGGCGCAGGCGCATCCCGGGGCCGAATGTTTCCAGCACATCCTGGGGAAGTCCGGCGGTCTCCGAGCCGAAAACAAATACGTCGTTCTCGCGGAAGCGCTCGTCGAAGGCACTGCGTTCCGCCCGTGTCGTCATTGCAAACATTCTGTTCCCCGGCAATGCCGAAGCGAGTGCGCTCCAGGAAGCATGCACGCGCACGCTGGCATACTCGTGGTAGTCGAGCCCGGCGCGCTTTAGCTGCCTGTCGTCCATGGAAAAACCGAGCGGCTCCACCAGGTGCAGGCGCGCGCCGGTATTCGCGGCGAGGCGGATCACGTTGCCCGCGTTCGGCGGAATCTCCGGATGAACCAGGACGACGTCGAACATCAGTAAGCCGGTGTGTGCGGAAAGGTCCGTGCGATTACCCAGTTCTCGACGCGCGCCGCGCCGGCACGCTTTAGCGTGGCCGCGACTTCATCCAGCGTCGCGCCGGTGGTCATGACGTCGTCCAGCACCGCGACCGTGGCGCCGGCGACGAGCCGTGGGCAATTGAACGCGCCGCGCACGTTTTTCGCGCGCTCGGCCAGCGGCAGGTCCATCTGCGCCGGCGTGTCGCGCGAGCGCTCGCAGAGCTCCGCCTCTAGCCTGGTTCCGGTGGCGCGCGCCACGTGACGCGCGATCTCGAGCGACTGGTTGTAACCGCGCCCGCGCAGGCGCGCGGCGGAAAGCGGCACGGGAACGACGCAGTCCACCCTCCTGATTGAAATGCATTTCAACAGCAGGTCCGCCAGAAAAGGCGCCAGCGCCAGTTCGCCGCGAAACTTCAGGGCCTGCACCAGGACATCGGCGGGAAACTCGTAGGCGAGCGCGGCTATCGTGGCGTCGTAGCGCGGATTCAGGGTCAGGCATCTGCCGCAGACGGCGCCGCCGGGCGAGGCGAGCGCGCAGCGTGGACAATGAGATCCGTTCAGGCGCGGCAGGTCCGCATCGCACGGCGCGCACAGGATGCCGGCGGCTTCGCCGCGGCAAAGAAAGCAGCTGCCGCTGAACAGGACCTTGCCGATGCGCCGCCCGAGGTTCGCCAGCATGGAGAATATTGTGCGCCAACGGCGCGATGAGGGCGCGCCGTTCCAGCTACACTGACTCAATGTGGACGGTTGCCGCACTTTCGGCCGATCTCGCGGCGGGACGCACGAGCAGCCGCGCGCTGGTGGAGGCCGCGCTGGCGCGGATCGCCGATCCGGCGGGCGAGGGCGCGCGTGCCTTCATGAAGGTCCATGCCGACGCCGCGCGCGCCGATGCCGACCACGCCGACCGCCTGCGCAAGTCCGGAGTCGTG
>JANNXB010000193.1:0-5758 GCA_031409355.1 Betaproteobacteria bacterium
CTGCGAGTGGTTGCGGGACAACGGTCAAGGAATTTGTCCATCACCTGAAGGAGGATCCGGCCTATCGCGACAAGGCAGCGAGAGTCTCCGAAATGACCAGGGATCTTTCCGAGATTCTCGAGGGTGAATTCATTCCGGGGAGAAAGTTCCAGGGCCGCATCGCCTTCCAGTCGCCCTGTTCGCTGCAGCACGGGCAACAGATCCACGGCAAGGTCGAAGCGCTGCTGCGCAAGGCCGGCTACGAGCTGGAGGCGGTTGCCGATGGCCACCTTTGCTGCGGCTCCGCGGGGACCTATTCGATCCTTCAGCCCGAGCTTTCCACGCAACTGCGCGATCGCAAGCTCGCCGCGCTCGCGGCGGGCGGCGCCGCGACCATCGCCACCGCCAACATCGGTTGCCTGAGCCACCTGCAGGCGGGAACCAGTATGCCCGTGCGTCACTGGATCCAGCTGATCGACGAGTAGAATCGGCGCATGGAAACCATCGTTCGCGCCGCCTGTCCGCACGACTGCCCCGACACCTGCGCCATGCTCGTGACGGTAAAGGACGGCGTGGCGGTGAAGGTGCAGGGCGATCCGCTGCACCCGTTCACCGACGGGTCGCTGTGCACCAAGGTTGCCCATTACACGGAGCGGACCTACTCGCCCGACCGGCTCCTGCATCCGCTGAAACGCATCGGGCCCAAAGGCAAGGGCGAGTTCAAGCGCATCAGCTGGGACGAGGCGCTGGACGAGATCGCCGCGCGGCTAAAAGCGCTCCACGCCGAAAATCCCGAATCCATCCTGCCGCTAAGCTATGCCGGCACCATGGGCATGCTGCAGTACAGCTCGATGGACCGGCGTTTCTTCCACAAGCTGGGCGCATCCCAGCTCGAGCGCACGCTGTGCTCCTCCGCAGGCAAGGCCGGCATCAAGGCGACGCTCGGCGGCAGCTACGGCATGGACCCCGAGCATTACCAGGATTCGAAGCTGATCGTGATTTGGGGTTCGAACCCGATCGCCTCCAACCTGCATTTCTGGTCGCGCGCGCAGGAAGCCAAGCGGCGCGGCGCGAAACTGGTGGCGATCGACCCGTATCGCAGCCTGACCGCGGAGAAGTGCACGCAGCACATCGCGTTGCTGCCCGGCACCGACGGCGCGCTCGCCTTGGGCATGATGCATGTGCTTGTCGCCGAACGACTTGTCGACGAGGACTATGTTTCGAAGTACACCTTCGGATACGAGGAACTGAAGGAACGGCTAAAGCAGTATCCCCCTGAATGGGCGGCCGAGACCTGCGGCATCGCGCTGGAAGAAGTGGTGCAGCTCGCCCGCGACTACGGCACGGTGAAGCCCGCGGCGATCCGGCTCAACTACGGCATGCAGCGCCACGCCGGCGGCGGGATTGCCGCGCGCACCATCGCCTGCCTGCCGGCGCTCACCGGCGCCTGGCGCGATCCGGCCGGCGGCCTGCTGCTGACGACGGCCGACAACTACAACTTCGACCACGCGAAGCTGGAGCGTCCGGACCTGATGCCGGCAAAGCGGCCGCGCGTGATCAACCATTCGAAGATCGGCGACGCGCTTACTGCCGCTGATTCCCCGGTGCGCGCGGTCATCGTCTACAACAACAACCCGGTCGCGGTGTGCCCGGATTCATCGAAGGTGGTCGAAGGGTTCCTGCGCGAGGACCTGTTCTGCGTCGTCATGGATTCCTTCCTTACCGACACCGCCGACTACGCCGACATCGTGCTGCCGGCGACCACGCAGCTCGAGCACACCGACATCCACAAGTCCTACGGGCACCTGTACGTTCTCGCGAACAACCCGGCCATCGCGCCGGTGGGCGAATCGTTGCCCAACGCGGAGGTATTCCGGCGGCTGGCGGCGCGCATGGGCTTCGAGGAGGAGTGCTTCCGCGATTCGGACGACGCGCTCGCGCGCCAGGCGATCGGCTCGGGCCACGCCAACCTCGCCGGCATGGACTGGGAATCGCTGAAGCGCGACGGCTGGAAGCGGCTCGCGCTGCCGCCGACCTTCGCGCCCTTCGCGAAGGGCGGCTTCCACACGCCCTCCGGCAAATGCGAGTTCTACAGCGAGGCGCTGAAGGCGCAGGGCATCGATCCGCTGCCCTTCTACAACCCGCCGGCCGAGCTGCCTTCGAGCAACCCGCAGCTGGCACGCAAGTACCCGCTGAATTTCCTCTCGCCGCCGGTGCGCAACTTCCTGAATTCGTCTTTCGCCAACCTGCCGCGCTTTCGCGACGCGGAGGGCGAACCCAGCCTGGAGCTGCATTCGGGCGACGCGGCGGCGCGCGGCATCGCGGATGGCGACGCGGTGCGCGTGTTCAACGACCGCGGCAGCTTCACCCTCAAGGCGCGCGTCAACGACAAGCCGCGGCGCGGCGTGGTGGTGGCGCCTTCGGTGTGGTGGCGCAAATTCGCGCGCGACCGCAGGAACGCGAACGAACTCACTTCGCAGCGCACAGCCGACCTGGGCGGCGCGGCGACTTTCTACGACTGCCTGGTCGAAGTCGAGCGCGCCGCCAGCTAGAGCGCAATCGCAAGAGAATGTCATCCGCGTGCTGTTATGCCAGCTGCGGCCGCTGCGCTGGAGGTTAGCGTACATCGATGACTGACCAGCAATTGATCTCCGCGCGCGTCGCGGCGCTTTTCGGCGTCGCGCGGCCGGCGTACTTCGCCACGATCGCCAACGCAGGCCTGCTGATGCTGGTCCTGTGGGAGTCGTTCCACGTCGCGCTGCTGCTGTCCTGGTTCGCGGTGCTGGTGGGCGTCACGCTGGTACGCGCCGGATTCCACCGCGCGTATGCGCGCAATGCCGCGCGCCACGCGCCGCAGCGCTGGGAGTCGTTGTTCACGCTGGGTGCGATCGCGGCGGGGGCGCTCTGGGCCCTGCCGCCGGCGGTGTTCCTTCCGGTCAGCGACCCGCTGCTGCAGATGGCGGTGATTTTCGTGGTCGGCGGCACCATCATCGGCGCCACCGGCGTCTACGCGCCCAGCCCCGCCGCGTTCTACGGATTCTGCGCGCTGCCGTTTTTCACCGTCGTTATCCAGCTCGCGGCCCAGCCCGGCCGCACCTACGGCTTGCTGGCCCTGATGGCGGCGGTGTTCGGCGCGGTCATGCTGCGCGTCTACCGCGATGTCCACGGCAGCATCCTGCGCACGCTGCGCACGCAGATCGAGAACGAGAACCTGGTCGCGCGGCTGGCGCGCAGCGAGGGCCAGCTGCGCGACGCCATCGAGAGTTTTCCCGAGGGCATCGCGGTCTACGACGAGGCCGACCGGCTGCTGGTCTGCAACGAGATCTATGCCGGAGTGTACGGGGCGGGCAAGGCGGCGGCCGAGCTGCCGGGCGTGCCCTATCCGGAGATCGCGCAGAACGCGCTCACCGCCGAGGTCATCCCGCTCGAATACGCCGAGCGCCGCGTCCAGTGGCTTGAGGACAGGCTGGCGCGCCGGCGCAGCGGCGCCGGCCAGGTGCGCTACTACCAGCTGCGCGACGGGCGCTCGCTGCAGGGACTTTTCGTGCGCTGCCGCGCGGGCGGCATCGTCAGCATGTTCGCCGACGTCACCGAGCTGCGGCGCGCGCAGGATGCCTACGGCCACGCGGTGGCCGAGGGCAAGCTGGTGCTCGACACCCTGCCGGTCGGGGTCGCCTTTTTCTCCGGCCGGGTCATCGTGCGCTGCAACCAGCGCCTAGAGCAGATGCTCGGCTACGGCCCGGGCGAGCTGCAGAACCAGTCCACGCGCGTCCTGTATCCCTCCGAATCGCTCTGGAACGAGGCCGGCGAACGCTACAAGCTGCTTAAGGGCGGCGAGGTGCTCGAAGGCGAGTTCAGGCTGCGGCGCAAGGACGGCAGCGCGCTCTGGTGCCGTGCCGTCGGCCGCGCGCTAAACCCTGAAACGCCGCTTGCCTCGGTCATCGTCACCTACAACGACACCAGCGAGCGGCACGCAGCCGAGCGCGCGCTGCGCAAGAGCGAGTCCATGTTCCGCAATCTCGTCGAGACCTCGAACGACCTCATCTGGTCGCTGGATGCCGAAGGCCGTTGGATCTACCTCAGCCCGGCGGCGGTGCGCCGCATCTACCGCTGCGAGCCGGCCGACATGCTCGGGCGCGAATTCCGCGAACAGACCGCCCAGGAATTGAGCGAGCGGGACCTCGCGGTGTTCCGGCGCGTCCTGGAGGGCGAATCGGTCTTCAACTACGAGACGCGCCACTTGCGCCACGACGGCAGCACCGTGGACCTGTCGTTCAACGCGGTACCCATGCGCGGCGCCAGGGACGCGGTGACCGGCGCGACCGGCACGGCGCGCGACGTGACGCTGGAAAAGAGCGCCGCCGCGGCGCTCTACGAGAACGTGGAGAAGCTGCGCCTGGCGGTGGATGCGGCGGAACTTGAGTACTGGGAATGGGACCGGGCCACCGGCACCATGCATATCGGCCGCGGCCCGGGAGCATCGCAATCCGGCGCGAAACGCATCGGCTTCGACAGCTGGCTGCAGCGCGTGCACGAGGACGACCGGGAGCGTTGCCGCGCGGCATCGCTCGCGACGCAGCAGCGGGGCGAGCCCTACCGGATCGATTTCCGCATCCTTCACGCGTCCGGCAAAGTGCATTGGATGCATTCGCGCGGCAAGGCGATCATGGATTCGAGCGGGGAAATCGCGCGCGTCATCGGCGTGGCGCAGGACATCACCGAGAGGAAGCGCCAGGAGGAGGAAGCGCGCTTCCTTGCCTACCACGACACGCTCACCGGCCTGCCCAACCGCCGCCTGCTGGACGATCGTCTGCGCCAGGCCGTGTTCCTCGCGCAGCGGCGCGACGCGCGCGTGGCGCTGATGGTGGTCGACCTGGACCGCTTCAAGCAGGTAAACGACGCCCTCGGGCATCGCGCCGGAGACTCGGTGCTGCGCGAGGCGGCGCAGCGCATCGCCGGCTGCCTGCGCAAGGCGGACACGCTGGCGCGCCACGGCGGCGACGAGTTCGTGGTGGTGATTCCGGACCTGAAGCAGGAGGGCGACTGTCAGGTGGTCGCCGAGAAGATCCTGCGCGCGCTGGAGCCGCCGTTCTCCGTCGACGGGCGGGAGTTCTCGATCGGCGCGAGCATCGGCTTGTCGCTTTTTCCCGCCGACGCTGGCGACGGCGAGGCGCTGCTGCGTAACGCCGACGCCGCGATGTACCGCGCCAAGCAGCTCGGGCGCAACAACTACAGGTTCTATGGGCGTTAAAAGCGGCCGTTGAAGGAGTAAAGTGCATGCCATGCGTCATGCATGGCGACTTGCCCGTTTCATCCTTCCCTATCGCCTGAAAATCGCGGTCGCGATGGTCGCGCTGCTCGTGGCCGCGGGCTGCGTACTTGCCATGGGCCAGGGCCTAAAGCACGTCGTGGACAACGGTTTCGGCAGCGCCAATCCGGAACTGCTGAACGAGGCGCTGGCGGCGATCGTCGGCGTGGCCGCGCTGCTTTCGGCCGCCACCTTCGTGCGCTTCTACCTGATGATGAGCCTGGGCGAGCGCGTGGTCACCGACCTGCGGCGCACGGTGTTCAACCATATCCTCGCGCTGGAGCCGGCCTACTTCGAGGCCACGCGCACCGGCGAGGTCATCTCCCGCCTCACCAACGACACCACGCTGGTGCAGCAGGTGATCGGCTACGGTTTTTCGATGTTCGTGCGCAACCTGCTGATGATGCTGGGCGCCGCTGTGATGATGTTCGTCGTCAGCTGGAAGCTCGCCGCCTGCGTGCTGCTGGGAAT
>JANNXB010000194.1:0-10282 GCA_031409355.1 Betaproteobacteria bacterium
CTCCTCCGCGCGGACCAGGTGCTGCGCCGCGGCCTCGGCCATCACCGGGTTGGCGCCGGCCTTTTCGAGGGCATTTCGCGCGAGGCGCAGCAATTCGTCCGCTTTCTTCTTCATAATATTCATTCTAAAGGAGGAACACCCATGGGCAAGTTCACCGAACTGACGGCCGCCGACGGCCACAAATTCGCGGCTTACGTTTCGCAACCGACGGGCAAGCCGCGCGGCGGCGTGGTCGTGATCCCGGAAATTTTTGGCGTCAACAGCCATATCCAGCAGACCACCGACGGCTTCGCGGCCGACGGCTACCTCGCGGTGTCGCCGGCGATGTTCGACCGCGCGCAGCGCAACTACGACACCGGCTATTCGCAGCCGGAGATCCAGGCCGGCGTCGCCATCATGCAGAAGCTGGACGCGAAGAACAGCATGGCGGACGTGCAGGCGGCGATCGCCGAGGCTTCCAAGGGCGGCAAGGTCGGCATCGTCGGCTATTGCTTTGGCGGCACCATCACCTGGATGGCGGCGGCGCGCGCCAGCGGCCTCACCTGCTCGGTACCCTACTACGGCGGCGGCATGCACGGCCTGATCGGCGAAAAACCGAAAGTGCCGGTGATGTGCAATTTCGGCGAGACCGACCAGTCGCCGACGCTGGCCCAGGCGAAGGAGATCGCCGCCGCGCACCCGGGCATCACGGCGCACTTCTACGCCGGCGCGGGCCACGGCTTCAACTGCGACCAACGCGGTTCCTGGAACGCCGAAGCCGCCAAGCTCGCGCGCAGCCGCACCGTCGAATTCTTCCGCAAGCACCTCGGCTGACGCGCGTGCCATTCACCAACAGGCAGTATCGTCTCGCCGCGCGCCCGGTCGGCCTGCCGAAGCACAGCGACTGGAAGCAGACCACCGAGACCGTCGCCGATCCCGCCGAAGGCCAGGTGCTGGTGAAGGTGCTGCAGCTCTCGCTCGACCCGGCGATGCGCGGCTGGATGAACGAAGGCAGGAGCTACATCCCGCCGGTCGGCATCGGCGAAGTCATGCGCGCGCTGGGCATCGGCAAGGTGGTCGCGTCGAAGAATCCGAAGTTCGCCGCGGGCGACTTGGTGAGCGGCGGCTTTGGCATCCAGGAATACTTCCTCGCCGACGACAAGGACCTGCTGCGCGCCGGCCTCGCCAGGGTGGACCTGGGCCTGGGCACGCCGCCGCAACTGCTGAACGCGCTCGGCATGCCAGGCATGACCGCCTATTTCGGCCTGCTGGATATCGGTCAACCGAAATCCGGCGAAACCGTGGTGGTGTCAGGGGCGGCCGGCGCGGTCGGCCAGACCGTCGGCCAGATCGCTCGCATCAAGGGTTGCCGCGTCGTGGGTATCGCGGGCGGCAAAGCGAAATGCGATTTCGTCGTCAAGGACCTGAAGTTCGACGCCTGCATCGACTACAAGGGCGGCAATGTGCAGGACGGCGCTCGCGCCGTGAAGGATGGTCTCAAGGAGCATTGCGCCAAGGGCGTCGACATCTACTTCGACAACGTCGGCGGCGAGATCCTCGACACGGTGCTCACGCGCATCAACCGCAACGCGCGCATCATCATCTGCGGCGCCATCTCGCAGTACAACAACACGACCCCGGTGAAGGGACCGGCCAACTACCTCTCCCTGCTCGTCAACCGCGCCCGCATGCAGGGCATGGTGGTGTTCGACTACGCGGACCGCTACGGCGTCGCGGTGAAGGACATCGCGCAGTGGATGAAGGAAGGTAAATTCGTCTCGCGCGAAGACGTCGTCCCGGGGATCGAGAATTTTCCCGACGCGCTGAACAAGCTCTTCAGCGGAGATAACATGGGCAAGCTGGTGCTGAAAGTCGCGGACGCCTGACGTTCAGCGCCCTATCGGGCGACGCGCTTCGATACCTTAGTGGTAGTCCGCTTCTCTCTGGTGGCGGACGGCCAGCAGCGTGACCGCGTCCCGGTTCTCGATCTCGAACAGCGCGACATAGCCGAAGGAACCGAAGGGAATGATCAACTCGCGCAAGAACGGGTTGCCGTCGCCACCGAGGGCTTTGCGGCACGAAAACGGAAACCGCTCGAGTAGTTCGATTGCCTTGTCGATCGCCGCGCGGGCGTTTTCGGCGGCGGTGATGTCCCGTTCAAGCAGGAAATCGAACAGGCGCAACAGATCGGCTTCCGCTTCAGGAGTGAAGCGGACCTTGAACCGGTTCACGCCGCCGCTTTGCCACCTGTCCGGCTGGTGCCGCCCTTGCGCGCCTTGGCCAAGCGCCGCGCGAGCTTGCCCAATACCACGGCCGCCGAGACGTATTTGCCCGACTTCCTGGCAGTCGCACCCGAAACCAGTCCGCGCTCGATGAACGCCTTCTGGGCGTGGCGGAACTCGACACTGCGGCGCACCGCGTCCTCGACGAATCCGGACAGGGTCTCGCCCGCATCGAGGACCGCCTCGGCAGCCTGACGCAGATCAGGTGAAACGCGGACCGCTGGAATGGCGGCTGTCTTCATGGACGCTCCCTGCATTGCATTTGTAATGCAATGATGAATGAAACGGATTGGAAAGTCTATCCGCCCCTGGCCCCACCGCGCCGCACGAGGTGCCCATTTTCCCGCCTTCTGCACTGGTTTGACGGCGCACAAATGGCGTATATGGACCCTTCCTCGGTTTGCAAGCAGACCTTTGTCGCGTCGCGGACCGCTATTGGTAAGAACGCGGTGTCCGCGGAACTGGCGCAATAGCGGCTCGCGAGGCGACACCAGCGCTCGTAGTGCGCCGATGCGCCCAAGCCATGAGCGCCAGAGATTCTTGCAACGACGATTACCTCTGTGATGCCGGCTCCGCCTGGGCCGGCAAAGCAATACCCTCTGCGATTGCCACGCGCTCCAGCGCCTGCTCCATGATGGAACGCGCCAGTCCTGCGGCGCGCTGCAGCTCCAGATGCAGGACGACGTCGGCGGGGCTGCGGGTCGCGCATTCCGCGCTGTAGCGCTCGAAGCTGCCGAGATTCATCACCAGGTCGACGATATGCCGCGGGCACTCGCATTCAACGACGCGGGAGGCGCCCGACAGTTCGGCGAGGGACTGGTCGTCGAACCTGGGCGCCCGCGGTTGAGCGGCCTGCAGCAGTTGAAGAGTATCGCCCGCCTCGAGGCGCGGACGGCGCGCGACGCCGATGCAAAGGGCTTCGATTTCCGCGGGATCCGAAGTCGCCCGCGCCACGGCGTGTCCGGCCATGCGCATGCGCCGGACCATGGCGCCGGGCGCAAAGCGATACAGCACGATCGCACCAGAGGCGCCGCAAGCAGCCTTGATCAATGACACTCGCTCCAGGTCGGTTTCGCGAATCGTCGGCAGCTCGATGGCCACGATGTCCGCTGCGAGGTTCTTGAAGGCGGAAACCGCCTGCTCCGGGTCGGCGCAGCGCCCCGTAACTTTGAGCGCGCCCCCCGAGAGTGCCTTGGTGAACTGTTCGGCAACCAGAAGCGCGCCGACCAGCGCGACCCGGATCGCGCCACCGTCCCCGGTGCCGGGCCCGACAGCGCGGTTGTCTTGCAGCGACCATGTCGCGGCCTGCATGCCCGAGAGGGCTTCGAGGCCAAGCGAAGCGATGGTGCCAATCGGATGGCCCATGTCCACCAGTTGCTTGATCTGCGTCAGGCGCCGGATGTCCGCCGTCGAATAGAGGCGCTGCCGGCCCGCGCTCAGGCGAGGGCCGATCACCGAGTAACGGCGCTCCCAAATGCGCAGGGTGTCGACCGGCACGCCGGACAGCCGCGCCGCGATTCCGCTTCGGTAGACGCCCTCGTTCAGTTTTTCGAGACCCATCAAATCCTCCTTTGTCTTGTTATTGATGCGTAATTTTCAAAATTATACTAAATTGAAACGATATTGACACGTTTATATCGCGTAAAAAGAGTCAATAAAGATACAAACACAGATGTTTGTGTTTATGCTTCGCCCTGTTTGAAAGGCAAATGCCCTCAAACGCCAAGACACCCCTAGTAACCAAACGAAACCCAAGGACATGGAAATGAAAAAATCTCTGATCGCCATTGCCGTTACGTCGCTCATCTCGACAAGCGCCCTCGCCAAGGACATCGTGGACACTGCGGTCTCGGCCGGGCAGTTCAAAACCCTCGCCACCGCACTCCAGGCAGCGGGACTGATCGAAACGCTGAAGGGCAAGGGCCCGTTCACGGTGTTCGCGCCGACCGACGCCGCGTTTGCGAAAGTGCCGCCGGCCCAGCTGCAGGCGTTGCTGGCCGACAAGGCCAAGCTCACCGCGGTCCTGACCTATCACGTCGTGTCCGGTGTGGTGATGTCCAAGGACGTGAAGCCCGGCATGGTGAAGACGGTGCAGGGTTCCGCGCTGAACGTCACCACCATGGGCGGTGTCAAGGTGAATGACGCCAACGTCACCGCCGTCGATATCGTCGCCGACAACGGCGTGATCCACGTCATCGATAGCGTGATTCTGCCGAACTGATCGTACTGCCGTGGAAACCGCCTCTGCTCTCGCCACCCGCCTGACCGACGCCTCACGCCGCAAGGCTTGGGACGTCTACAACGCCTTCGACTGGCCGGCCGTACTCGATGCGAACCTCTGGTGCATGCCGCCGGAGCTGATCTCGATCTTCGGCACGCCCGCCTACGAATCGCTTGGCGAGGAACAGAGGCGGCGCCTGAGCCTGTACGAGGCAGGCAATTTTTTCAGCCTGGTGCTGCAGGGCGAGCGCCCGCTGGTGCAGGGGCTGGTGCATCGCATGTACCTGAAGAGCAACAGCCGCGAGGTGACCGAGTACCTGCATCACTTTGTCGACGAGGAAAACAAGCACATGGTGATGTTCGGGGAATTCTGCCACCGTTACATCGGCAAGGTCTATCCGGAGAAGAAAATCGCGCTCACCCGCGAATACAGCAAGGGCGAAGAGGAAGTGGCGTTCTACTGCAAGGTGATGGTCGTCGAGGAGCTCGGTGACTATTACAACGTAATAATCGACCGGGACGAACGCGTCGACCCGCTGGTGCGCGAAATCAATCGCGTGCACCATCGCGACGAGGCGCGCCATCTCGCGTTCGGCCGCGTCTACCTGGCCGAGCTTTTCGGGCGGCACGCGGCGGACTGGTCGACCGAGGCGCTGCAAGGCTTTCGCGCCTGGCTGGTCGAGTACCTGCGGGCTTCGTGGGGCGACTTCTACAACCCGACCATGTACCGCGACGCCGGACTCTCTGACGCCTATGATCTGCGCCAGGTGGCGCTCGCACATCCGGCCTGCGCTGCGTTCCGCAGCCAAGCCTCCGAGAAGCTGGTCCGATACTTCATCAAGACCGGGTTGCTTACCGAGGCACCCGCGCTGTGAGCGGCGGCGCCCCGCTTGACGTGATGCACCGGTCTTCCGACGGAGGGTCGCTCGCGCCTCAGCGCGAGAACCCCGGCGTTCCCGTGTCTCAGAAGATCCGCGAGCGGTTGCGTGCCGCTCGGCAGCGATTCCATGCCAACGACAACATTGCCCGCCACATCGAGCCGCATGAACTGCCGCTGCTGCTCGAGGAGGTGACGCACAAGATGCAAGACGTGCTGCAGAGCCTGGTCATCGACACCGAAGGCGATCACAACACGCAGGACACCGCGCGCCGTGTGGCGAAGATGTATCTCACGGAGGTCTTCCGTGGCCGCTACCTGCCGCAGCCCGAGGTCACGGAATTCCCCAATGTCGAACACCTGAACGAACTGATGATCGTCGGGCCCATCACTGTACGCAGCGCGTGCTCGCACCACTTGTGCCCGATCATCGGCAAGGTCTGGATCGGAGTCATGCCCAACGAGCATTCGAACCTGATCGGGCTGTCCAAGTACGCCCGTCTGTGCGACTGGGTGATGAGCCGCCCGCAGATCCAGGAAGAGGCGGTGTCGCGCCTCGCCGATCTGCTGCAGGGCCGCATGCAGCCCGACGGGCTCGCGCTGGTGATGGAAGCCGACCATTTCTGCATGCAGTGGCGCGGCGTGAAAGACACGGATTCCAAGATGATCAACAGCGTAATGCGCGGATCGTTCCTGAAGGACCCCAACCTGCGCCGCGAATTCCTCGCGCTGTTGCAACGCAAGAACCCCTAGGAGACCCGCCATGCTCGTGCGCCTGCTTTACGTGAGCCGTTCCTCGCAGCCCGTCAGCGACGATTTCATCGCGTCGATCCTCGATCAGTCGCGCCGCCACAACCCGGGCCTCGGCATCACCGGCGTGCTGTGCCAGAGCGGCGGGTTTTTCCTGCAGGTGCTGGAGGGCGGGCGCGCGGCCGTGAACCAGCTCTACAACCAGATCGTGCGCGATGAACGCCACCGCGACGTGATGGTGCTGCACTACGAAGAAGTGCGCGAGCGCCGCTTCGCAAGCTGGACCATGGCGCAGGTGGATCTTGCCAGAGTCAATCCGACCACCTTGCTCAAGTACAGCGAGAAGCCGGCGCTCGATCCCTATGCCATACCCGGCGGGGTGTCGATGGCGCTGCTGGAAGAGCTGATCGCGACCGCCCAGGTCATCGGCCGCGCGGCCTAGAGGATGGCGATGAATCTGCGGCGCGCGATAGGAGCGGGTTCATTTGCGCTCGCGCTGGCATTCATCGCCTGGCTGTCGCTGGGAATACTCGAGGTTGTTCCCCTGGTGATGCAACTGCCTGGCGAGTCTGCGGCGAGAACACATGCCGGCGCCGCAGTGGCATGCCTGATGGTTGCAGCATGGGGTTACTGGAATGACTGAATCTTCGCGTGCAATTTTTGCCGACTGCCCAACCATGAAAGGAAACTGAAATGATCAAAATGTCCGATGTATGCATTCTGCTGGCGGTGATGGTGTCGTTCGCCGTTTCCGCCTTCCTCTGGTTCAGCGGCCAGAAGGATGAAGGCCTTTTCACCGCGACGTGGGTGCCCTCGATTCTGTGTTTTGGAATCTACTTCAAGGTACTCAGCCTGAAAGGACTAAACCGTGAGTGATTCGACGATTCTCTATGCGGGCGTGTTCTGTTTCTCCTTCATACTGCTCGGCATGGTGCTCACGGTGATTGAGTTTCGCAAGATGTCTGCCGCCGAGAACGCGAAAGTCCGAAAGTAAGAGCTCGGCTGCAAGACGTGACGTGCGTGAAGGCGCTGGCATCGTTCCCCCCGGGAGGCCTCGCGGTCGTCATTGGGGCTTCGGGCGCCGTGGGCGGCGCACTGATGGAGCAACTGCGAAATGACCCCGGGTTTGCTCTTGCCGTGGGGTTCTCGCGTGCCGGCAGTGCAAGCCTCGATCTGACCTCCGAGGCGAGCATTGCGGAGGCTGCTCGCCAGATTTCGCTGCTGGGCGCCGCGCCACGCCTCATCATCGACGCCACAGGGTACCTGCACGGCGATGGCGCCATGCCGGAGAAAACGTGGCGCGAGCTCGATGCGGCGCAGTTGGCCAAGGCGTTCGCCATCAATGCCATCGGGCCGGCTTTGCTGATGAAGCATCTGCTGCCCCTGCTGCCGCGCGAGGGCAAAGGCGTCTTCGCCACGCTGTCGGCCAGGGTCGGGAGCATCGGCGACAACCATCTGGGCGGGTGGTACGGCTATCGCGCCTCGAAGGCCGCGCTGAATCAACTGGTCCGAACCGCTGCGATCGAATTGAAGCGGCGGCATCCGGAGGCGATCTGCGTGGCGCTCCATCCCGGCACCGTCGATAGCAGGCTCTCGGCACCTTTCGCCAAACGCGGGCTCGACGTGCGCCCACCCGCCGAGGCGGCGGGTCTGCTGCTCCAGGCGATTGACCGGATGCTCCCGTCGGACTCGGGCGGGTTCTTCGACTATCGGGGCGAGCGCCTGCCGTGGTGACGAAGGCATCTCCGGCGTGTGGCGCTGCGACGACGGCGGGTCTCACGGTGTTCTTCGATGGCGCCTGCCCGCTTTGTTCGAACGAAATCGCCCTCTATCGCCGCTCGCGGGGTGCCGAGGGCATTCAGTGGATAGACGCCAGCCGGTCAACGGACGCCGAGGTCGCCCCAGGCTTGCGTCGCGAAGTTGTCCTGCGCAGATTCCATGTCCTGCACGCGGACGGCACGATTGCGAGCGGTGGCCGCGCGTTCGCCGACCTGTGGGCGGCGCTGCCCGGTTTTGCGTGGATCGGCCGCCAATGCCAACGCTGGCCGCTTTCGGTGCTCCTCGAGGGTGGCTATCGCCTCTTCCTGCCGATACGGCCGTGGCTGCAACGGCGAAAAATGCCGAAGGCATGAAGCGGCTTTCCTATTCGCTGCTGCCCATTCTCCCGCCTTCTGCACTGGTTTGACGGCGCACAAATGGCGCTTACGTCGCCTCGCGAGCCGCTATCGCTTTCGCGCCAAGCAGCGATTCGCCCGGCTTCACGCGCGTGAAGGCCACGGGCTTGGTGGCGGCGGCGAGCTTTCCGCCCTGCATGCGCATGCTGGTATAGGCGGAGCGCTCCAGCGGCCCGGCCTCCGGGAAATCCTCGCGGTAGTGCGCGCCGCGCGAATCGGTGCGCGCCAGCGCCGCTTCGGCGATCGCGCGGCTGGTCTGCACGAGGTTCTTCAGGTTGAGCCAGTCGTGCCAGGTGAGATTGAAAGTGCTGCAGCTTTCGCTCGACCCGGCGATGCGCGGCTGGATGAACGAAGGCAAGAGCTACATTCCGCCGGTCGGCATCGGCGAAGTCATGCGCGCGCTGGGCATCGGCAAGGTGGTCGCCTCGAAGAACCCGAAGGTCGCCGCCGGCGACATGGTCAGCGGCGGCTTCGGCATCCAGGAATACTTCCTCGCCGACGACAAGGACCTGCTGCGCGCCGGCCTGGCGAAAGTGGACCTGGGCCTCGGCACACCGCCGCAGTTGCTCAACGCACTTGGCATGCCGGGCATGGCCGCCTACTTCGGCCTGCTGGATATCGGTCAACCGAAATCCGGCGAAACCGTGGTGGTGTTCGATTACGCGGACCGCTACGGCGTCGCGGTGAAGGACATCGCGCAGTGGATGAAGGAAGGAAAATTCGTCTCGCGCGAAGACGTTGTCCCGGGGATCGAGAACTTCCCAGATGCGCTGAACAAGCTGTTCAACGGCGAGAATTTCGGCAAGCTGGTGCTGAAGGTCGCCGAGGGCTAGCCGATACCGAGCCAGGCCAGCGCTTCGCTGCGCCGCTCAGCCGCGCGCCTGTTTCACCAACTGCTCTAGCGTCTCGTAGGGCTGGGCGCCGACCACGCCATTGCGGCCGGCGACGAAGGTCGGCACGCCGGTAACGCCGTACTCGTGCGATTTTTCCCAATCGGCGTCCACCGCCGCACGGTGCGTGCGCTTCTCGATCACTTCGCGCGCCCCGGGCTCCGACAGTCCGACCGACTTCGCGACCGCCACCAGGACTTCCGGGTCGCTGATGTCGCGCGCGTCGACGAAATAGGCGCGAAACAGCGCGTCGTGTATGGCCTCGCCGCCGGGCTGCGTGCCGGCCCAGGCGCCGAGTTCCTGCGCGAGGCGGCTGTTGTAGGTCCGGCTGCGCTCGCCGTAGGGCAAGCCCTCGGCCTCCATGCGCGCCCGCATCTGCGCCTGCATTTTCGGAATGTCGTAGCCGCGCCCCGCGAACAGGTCCGCGAGGCTGCGCCCGCCTTTTTCCGGCGTATCCGGGTGCAGCGGGAAATGCACCCACTTCACCTGCACGCCATGTTCTGCCTTGAGCCGCTCAATACGCACGGTACTGAAGTAGCACCAGGGTCAGACGTAGTCGGAGAATATTTCCAGAATCAGCGGTTCAGTCATGGATCTCACTTTTTCTGCGCTGCCATCCTGTCGTACATGGTGACGAGTTTCACCACGTCGGCGGCATCGACGCGACCGATAGGGCCGGAACTATAGGTCGCCGAACGCACCTTGCCGTCCGCGGCAACCAGGAACTCGGAGGGCTGGATCAGGCCGCGGCGATCTTCCCACCACGAGCCAAGCTGGTCCGCCTGGGCGCGCGTGACGCCATAGCCGACGGGAAACGACAATTCGGCGGCCACTTCCTTCGCATTGTCGATGGGGTCGATGCTCGCGGCGACGACCTTCACGCCGAGCGCTTCGAGTTCGGGTTTAAGCTTTTCGAAGCCGACCAACTGCCGGCGGCAATACGGTCACCAGTGGCCGCGGTAGAAGAGGATCACCTTGTAGCGCGCATCCAGGCCATCGGGCAGATCGAGTTTCGTTCCGTCAGCCAGATTCAGTGTCAGCTTCGGAAAATTGTCGCCGGTATTGAGCTTGTCAGCCATTGCGTCAACCTCCAAGGCCCGATTATGGCAG
>JANNXB010000195.1:0-1603 GCA_031409355.1 Betaproteobacteria bacterium
GCGATGGTTTCACTTTCAGTCATAAATGCGGGTCATAGCGCGATGTTGCCAAAGTAGGCGCGCAGCGCGCCGAAGTAGCGCGAATCATCCAGCAGGAAGGCGTCGTGGCCCTGCGGTGCGTCGTTCTCGAGGTAGGACACCACGCGCCGGTTGTCGAGCAGGGCGCGCACGATTTCGCGCGAGCGTGCCGAGGAAAAGCGCCAGTCGGAGGTGAAGGAGACGACCAGGAAATCGGCCTGCGCGCGCGCGAAGGCCTTGGACAGGTCGCCGCCATGGTCCGCGGCCGGATCGTAGTAGTCGAGTGCCTTGGTGATGCGCAGGTAGGTGTTGGCGTCGAAGTAGGTGGAGAACTTGTCGCCCTGGTAGCGCAGGTAGGACTCGATCTCGAAATCGACGTTGAAATCGAATCCCGGCGTCACGCGGCGCAGCACGCGGCCGAACTTCTCCATCATCGCGTCGTCCGAGAGATAGGTGATGTGGCCGATCATGCGCGCGATGCGCAGGCCGCGCACCGGCACCACGCCCTTCTCGTAGTAGTGCCCGCCGTGGAAATCCGGGTCGGTCATGATCGCCTGGCGCGCGACTTCGTTGAAGGCGATGTTCTGCGCCGAGAGGCGCGGCGTGGCGGCGATCACGATCGAGTTGCGCACCCGCGCCGGGTAGGACAAAGCCCACTGCAGCGCCTGCATCGCGCCCAGGCTGCCGCCCATCACCGCGGCGAAGCGCTCGATGCCCAGGTGATCCGCAAGGCGCGCCTGCGCCGCGACCCAGTCCTCCACCGTGACGACCGGGAAGTCGGCGCCCCAGGGCTTGCCGGTCGCCGGATTGATCGAGGTCGGCCCGGTCGAGCCGAAGCAGGAACCGATGTAATTGTTGCCAATGACGAAGAATCTGTCGGTATCGAGCGGCTTGCCGGGACCCACCATGTTGTCCCACCAGCCGAGGTTGTCCGGATCGTCCGCGTAGGTGCCGGCCACGTGGTGCGAGGCGTTCAGGGCATGGCAGATGAGCACGGCGTTCGAGCGCGCCGCATTCAATTTCCCGTACGTTTCGTACGCAATCTCGAACTCGGGCAGCACCGCGCCGCTCGTCAACTTGAGCGGTTCGGCAAAGCGCGCCTTCTGCGGTGTGACGATCACTGCGACCCCTGGAACGAAAAAACCCGTTCAGCTTTCGCGAGAACGGGCTTAGGGGACGGGAGACGCGTCTCCCGTTCACAACCTGGTCTCTTTAGCTGGAATTTGTAGAGCGCCCGCAAGCTGAACTTCAAATCGGCGCTGAGAACCTAGTGTAGCATTTCCATGTCAGGGAGGTGGCTATGAGCGCATTCACACGGGTGATCCTCAGTTGTTTTCTTCTTGCGCCATTGGCTTCGGCGGCGCAGCCCGCGCCCGGATGGGAGCAGGCGAAGAAGGACGTGCTCGCCGACTACGGGAAGCAGCAGCCAGGCGACCAAGTGAAGGACATCCGCGGCCCGGAGCGTCAAGAGGGCATTGCGATCCTGATCCGCTACTACGGTTCGGCGAGCGTCGAGCGCGCCGACAAGAGCCGCAGCGAGGACCGGTTCTGGGTCGAGTACCGGCTCTTCGGCACCCGCTGGGAG
>JANNXB010000196.1:0-6573 GCA_031409355.1 Betaproteobacteria bacterium
GCACGGCGTTCTCACCGTCGGCGACGACCGGTGACGGCCCGCGTTCCCCCTTCGGGCGATTGAGGATCTCCACGTCGCGCCGGTCGCCGAACGAATACTCCATCTTGTTGCGGTAGAAAAGCGTCTGCGGCGACGGCAGGATGCGGTGCCAATGCGCGACATCGAGGCCGGTGAGATGCTGGCGCACCATCGACTCTTTCTCGGCGATCTGAGTTTCGTACGGATCGTCCTGGCGGGAGCATCCGCCGCAGACGCCGAAGTGCGGGCAGCGCGGCACCCGGCGGGACGGGGAAGCCTGCAGTATCTCGGTTACGCGCGCGCGGTCGAACTTCGGCTTGGATTCGAGCAGGCGCGCCTCAACGACCTCGCCGGTGATCGCGCCCTCGACGAACACGACCTTGCCCGCATTGCGCGCGACGCCGCGGCCGGCGGCATCGAGCGCCTCGATCTCAAGTCTCATTCCACAGCGTCAGGAATTCGCGCCAGTGGGGCTTGTCGAGGCCCTGCAGATAGGTTCTCAGGATCTGAATCTCTTTCCCGAAATGATCTTTTGTAAAAATCCCCCGCAGAAGCTGGTAGCGCAGGAATAGCAGGTAGGTATTGGCCGTGTCAGCCTCGCAATAGTCGCGGATCTTCGCCAGTTCGCCCGCCAGGTACGTTTCCCAGACCATTGCACCACCGACGCCGATCTTGCCCGGCAGTCCGGCGAGCTGCGCCACCTCGTCCAGCGGGGCGTTGTTGCGCGGCTGGTACATCGCCAGCACGTCCATCAGGTCCAGGTGCCGGCTGTGGTAGCGGGAGATGTAGTTGTTGTAGCGGAAGTCCCGGTTGCCGTCGCCCGTGTCCCAGAACGTGGGCGCCGACAGGCCGTGGATCAGGGCGCGGTAGTTCAGGACCGGCAGGTCGAAGCCGCCGCCGTTCCAGGAAACCAGCTGCGGCACGTACTTCTCGACGCCGTCGTAGAAGCGCTGGATCACTTCCTTTTCCGTGCCTTCGAGCGAGAACACCTTGACGCCTTCGTCGCTGCGCAGGACGCAGGAGATCACGACCACGCGCTGCAGCTGCGGCGGCAGAAAATCGTTGCCGGTCTTGGTGCGGCGGATCTGGAAAGCGACTTCGGCGACCTCGCGATCCGGCAGGTCGGCGGGCAAGCCGTGCAGCCGCCGGATTCCCGCGACGTCGGGAATTGTTTCTATGTCAAAAGCGAGAACCGTGCTCAATCTGGAAATACGCCCGTCGAAAGATAGCGGTCGCCACGGTCGCAGATGATGGTGACGATGACGGCGTTCTTCAGTTCCCGCGAGAGGCGCAGCGCCACAGCCGTCGCGCCGCCAGAAGAGATGCCGGCGAAGATGCCTTCCTCGCGCGCCAGGCGACGCGTCATTTCCTCGGCATTGGCCTGGCTCACGTATTCCAGCCGGTCGACCCGCGCCTTATCGTAGATCTTCGGCAGGTAGGCCTCCGGCCACTTGCGGATGCCCGGGATCTGCGAGCCCTCCTCGGGCTGGCAGCCGACGATCTGGATCTTCGGATTCTTTTCCTTGAAATAGCGCGAGCAGCCCATGATGGTGCCGGTGGTGCCCATGGAGGAGACGAAGTGGGTGATCTTCCCCTCGGTGTCGCGCCAGATCTCGGGTCCGGTGGTCTCGTAGTGCGCGCGCGGATTGTCCGGGTTGGCGAACTGGTCGAGCATGATGCCCTTGCCTTCCTTCACCATCCTCTCGGCCAGGTCGCGCGCGCCTTCCATGCCGCCCTTCTGGGGTGTGAGGATGATCTCGGCGCCGAATGCGCACATGGTCTGGCGGCGTTCGATCGACAGGTGCTCGGGCATGATCAGCACCATCCGCAGCCCCTTGATCGCCGCCGCCATGGCGAGGCCGATGCCGGTGTTGCCCGAGGTGGGCTCGATCAGCGTGTCGCCCGGCTTGATGGCGCCGCGCTCCAGGGCGCGCCGGATCATGGAGATCGCAGGACGGTCCTTCACCGAACCGGCAGGATTGCCGCCCTCCAGTTTGGCGAGGATGACGTTCTTGTTCTTCTCGAATTCAGCATTCAATCGCTGCAGCCGCACGAGCGGCGTATTGCCGATGAAATCTTCGATCGTCTTGTTCATGACGCCTTCAGAAGCTCCCTGACATACGACGCGACACCCTCTTCCACCCGCTGGAACTCCCCGGGATATCCCGCTTCGCGCAGCCGGGCCAGGTCCGCCTGGGTGTAGCTCTGGTACTTGCCGACCAGCTGCGCGGGGAAAGGGATGTATTCGATAAAATTCTTATCTACTAATTCCTGAATTGAAAGCTCAAAACCCTCAACAGCATTGATCACCGCGGCGGCGACGTCATTGAAGGTCTGCGCCTGCCCGGTGCCGCAATTGAAGATGCCGGAAATTTCGCGGTTTTCCAGCAGCCAGAGGTTCACGCTCACCACGTCGTCCACGTGCACGAAATCGCGCTGCTGCTCACCGTCGCCGTAGCCGTCCGATCCGACGAACAGCTTGACGCGCCCTTCGGCGCGGAACTGGTTGAAGGCATGGAATGCGACCGAGGCCATGCGCCCCTTGTGCGCCTCGTTCGGCCCGTAGACGTTGAAATAGCGAAGTCCAGCAACCTGCGCGGCGCCCTGGGCAGTGCGCTGTTCGATTTTTTTTCTTACATATTGATCGAAAAGAAACTTCGAGTACGCGTACACGTTCAGCGGATCCTCGTTCTCGCGCGTCTCGCCGAACTCCTTGCCCGGGCCGTAGACCGCAGCCGACGAGGCGTAGATGAACGGCACCTCCTCGTCCTGGCACCAGTCAAAAAGCGACTTGGAGTAGGCGTAGTTGTTCTCCATCATGTAGCGGCCGTCGCTCTCCATCGTGTCGGAGCAGGCGCCCTGGTGCAGGACTACCTCGATGCCGCCATCCAGCCGGCCGGTCTCGAGCTGGGTAAGAAACTCCCGTTTGTCGAGGTAGTCCTCGATTTCGACCCCGGCCAGGTTTTTCGCCTTGGCACCGTTATTGAGGTCGTCCACCGCGAGGATCTCGGTGATGCCCGCGTGATTCAGCCCGGCGACCAGCCTCGAGCCGATGAATCCTGCCGCGCCTGTGACGACGTAAAGCATGGGCTTAGCCGCTCACTTTCCGAACAGTTCTTTTCTGCTGATGGCCGCGGTGCCGATCTTTCCGACCACGATGCCGCCCGCGCGGTTGGCCAGGCGCACCGCCTGCTCCAGCCGCGCCCCCGCGGCGAGCATGGTGCCGAGCGTCGCGATCACCGTGTCCCCGGCGCCGCTGACATCGTACACCTCGCGTTCCTCGGCCTTGACGTGCACCACGCCCCGCGCGGTGTAAAGCGTCACGCCATCCTTGCCGCGCGTCAGCAGCAGCGCCCGCAGCGCCAGCTTCCTGCGCAGCCGCTGCGCCCGGCGCTCAAGATCTGCCTCGTTCTTCCATCTGCCGACCACTTCGCGCAGCTCCGCCTGGTTCGGCGTCACGATGTCGGAGCCCTTGTAGCGCGAATAGTCATCGCCCTTGGGATCGACCAGTACCTGCTTGCCGGCGTCGCGCGCTAGCCTGATCATGCGCGCGATGTGCTTCAGGCCGCCCTTGCCGTAGTCGGACAGGATCACCACGTCGCAAAGCGGCAATGCCTTGGCGAAGTCCGCGAGTTTCGAGGCGAGCACCTCGCGCGAGGGTTGCGTCTCGAAATCCAGCCGCAGCAGCTGCTGCTGCCGGGCGACGACGCGCAGTTTGACGGTGGTGCGGATCTTCGGGTCGCGGTGGAAGTTCGCCCGGATGCCATTCTCGCTCACCAGCCGTGCAAGCAGCTCGCCGTTGTCGTCGCGTCCGATGACCGACAGCAGCTGGGTCCGCGCGCCGAGCGAAGCGCAGTTGTGCGCCACGTTGGCCGCACCGCCCAGGCGCGCTTCCTCGCGCCCGATCAGGACCACCGGCACCGGCGCTTCCGGCGATATGCGCGAGGCGTCGCCGAACCAGTAACGGTCCAGCATCACGTCGCCCACCACCAGCACGCGCGCTTTCTTCGTGTTCAGGTTTTTCAAGCTTTCCTGCCTACCGGGAAGTACTCGAATCCGAGCGAACGCATCATGGCGGGATCATAAAGGTTCCGGCCGTCGAATATCGCCGGCGTCTTGAGGGTCTTTTTCATCGCCGTGAAGTCCGGCGCGCGGAACTCCGCCCACTCGGTGACGATGGCGAGCGCGTCGCAGCCCTTGAGCGCGTCCTTCGCCGACTTTGCAAGTCTCACGCCCTTGATGTCCGGCTTCGCCACCGGGTCATAAGCGCTGACCTCGGCCCCCGCCTTCCTGAGGTCGGCGATCAGCGTCAGGCTGGGCGCCTCGCGCATGTCGTCGGTGTTCGGCTTGAAGGCGAGGCCCCAGACGGCGAAGCGCTTGCCCTTCAGGCTCTTTCCGAATCTGGCCCGGATCTTGGCGCCGAGCATGTGCTTCTGCGCTTCGTTCGCCTCCTGGACGGCGCCCATGACGCGCAATGGCCGCCCGGCCTCCTGCGCCGTGCGCACCAGCGCCTTCACGTCCTTCGGGAAGCAGGAGCCGCCGAACCCCGCACCTGGGTAAAGAAAGTGCGTGCCGATGCGCGGATCGGAACCGATGCCGCGCCGCACCTCTTCGATGTCGGCACCGAGCGCCTCAGCGAGGTTGGCTAGCTCGTTCATGAACGAAATACGGGTTGCGAGCATCGCGTTGGCGGCGTACTTGGCCAGCTCCGCCGAGCGAACGCCCATCAGCATCACGCGGTCGTGGTTGCGCTGGAACGGCGCATACAGTTCCCGCAGCAGCGCGGTCGCACGACCGTCCTCCGAACCGACGATGATCCGGTCGGGGCGCATGAAATCCTCCACCGCGGCGCCCTCCTTCAGGAACTCGGGGTTCGAGACCACGCTGAAGGGAATCTTCTTGCGCCGCTTCCTCAGTTCCCTCGCGATCTCGCTGCGCACGCTGTCGGCGGTGCCGACCGGCACGGTCGACTTGTTCACGACGACCCGGTATTCCGCCATATGCCTGCCGATGGCGCGCGCCGCTCCCAGCACGTACTGCATGTCGGCCGAACCGTCCTTGCCTGGCGGCGTTCCGACCGCGATGAGCTGCAGCACGCCGTGCTCGACGGCTGCGGCGACGTCGGTGGAGAAAGCGAGGCGCCCGGCGGCGTGGTTGCGCCGCACGATGGCCTCCAGGCCGGGCTCGTATATCGGGATCTTTCCCGCGTTTAGCGCCTTTATCTTGGCCGCGTCGACGTCGAGGCAGAAAACATGGTTTCCCATATCCGCGAGACACGCGCCCGTTACGAGTCCGACATAGCCCGTTCCTATGATTGTGACTTTCATGACTGTCCTTTTGTTGTTCTGGTGCCGATTCTCTTACCAGATCAGCGTTGCGCCAGTAGGGTCACGGGGTGAGATCGAATTCTTCGGAGCGGCGCGGCGGATAGGTCTCCCAGCCGCCGCAGGCGGGGCACAGCCAGTGGAACTGGCGCGCCTTGAAGCCGCAGTTCTCGCAGCGGTAGCGCGCCAGGCGGCGCGTGTGGCTGTGGACCAGGTTGCGCACCAGCTCCAGGTCGCGCCGGCGCTCCGGGTTCGCGGCGCCGACGATCTGCGCTTCTAGCAGCCGGTCCAGGCCGAGCAAGGTCGGGTTGCGCCGCAGTTCGTCGCGCACCAGTTTGTAGGCGGCTTCCGCGCCTTTCGATTCGAGCGTCGACTGGAACACCGCGTCCAGCAGGTCGAGCGATGGATAGCGCTCCAGATAGCCCGTCAGCAGGGTCAGGCCCTCCTCCAGCCTGCCGGTCTCGCGGTGCGCCTCGAGCAGGCGCTGCGCCACCAGCGCGAGGTAGGCGGGGTTCTGCGACTCGATCCGCTTCCAGTGTTCGATGGCGGCGTTCAGGCTGCCGGCGCTTTTCTCGAGGTCTCCAAGCTGGATACTGGCGCGCACGGACTTGCGGTTGACCTCCAGCGCCGTCTCGAGCTGCGCGCGCGCGGCATCGGGCCGTGAATGCGTCGCCTCGTTCGCCGCCAGCTCGCAGAGGAAATTCGCGGTTTCCTTGGCGCGCGACTTCCCGGTCTCGGTCTCGAGCCGCTTCGCCATCGCGACCGCCTTGCCCCAGTCCTTTTCCTGCTGGAAGATTTCGAGCAGGAAGGCGCGCGCCTCGCCGGCCTGGGGCCCCCCCGCCGCGTGCGGCGGGCCTTCGGCGAGCTTCTGAAAAACGTCTTCCGCCCGGTCGAGGATGCCCGCCTTGAGGTAGTCCTGCCCCAGCGCGAACAGCGCCGCCGCGCGCTGCTCGGGGGCAAGGTCGGCACGCTCCAGCAGGTGCTGGTGCATGCGGATGGCGCGGTCATATTCGCCGCGCCGGCGAAACAGGCTGCCGAGCGCGAAATGCAGCTCGACGGTCTCCGGGTCGACCTTGACCACCTCGATGAACGCCTCGATGGCCTTGTCTGGCTGTTCGTTCAGCAGGAAGTTGAGGCCCTTGAAGTAGGACGTCGGCAGCGCGCGCGAATCCTTCACGAGATGCTTGATGTCGATGCGCGCCGCGAGCCAGCCCAGGCCGAAGAAGATCGG
>JANNXB010000197.1:0-3998 GCA_031409355.1 Betaproteobacteria bacterium
AAGCTGGGGGACTGCCACGGTCTGATACATCCTTCTCTTAGAGAAAGACTTTCATTCGGGACAACCAAGCCAAAGTCCACCCCAATCACCCTGCCGAAGCCGCGGCAGGTGTCGCAGGCGCCCAGCGGCGAATTGAACGAAAACGCCGCCGGCGTGGGCTCGGAATACGTGATGTCGCAATCGGGGCAGTGCAGGTGGGAGGAAAATTTCCAGGGCTTTCCCTCCTCAGGAAAAACATTGACTTTGCCCTGGCCGATCTTCAAGGCGCTCTCAAGCGCCTCGGTGACGCGCGCTTTCTCCGCCGAGCCGACGCGCAGCCGGTCCTGTATGACTTCAAGGGAAGTCGCGGTGCGTTCGTGGAAGCGCGTGTAGCCCTGGCGCTCCAGCAGGGCGAGGATCTCTTTCTCGCTGAAGTTCTTCGGGATCTCGACCGGGAACGTGATGACAAGCCTTTGATCCGGTTTTTCCTTCAGGAATTGAAAGATCGATTCCGGCGTGTCCCTGACCACCGGTTTTCCGCATCCCCGGCAAAACAGTTTTGACGCCCGCGCGTAGAGCAGCTTCAGGTGGTCGTTCAGCTCCGTCATCGTGCCCACCGTGGAGCGCGAGGTGCGCACCGGGTTGGTCTGGTCGATGGCGATGGCCGGCGGGATGCCCTCGATGGCATCCACCTGCGGTTTGTCCATGCGGTCGAGGAATTGCCGCGCGTAGGGGCTGAAGGTCTCGACGTAGCGCCGCTGCCCCTCGGCGTAGAGGGTGTCGAAGACGAGCGAAGATTTGCCCGAGCCCGACACGCCGGTGACGACCACCAGCTCGCCGTTCGGGATCGAGAGCGTCAGGTTCTTTAGGTTATTCTGGCGCGCGCCGCGGATGTGGATCGCGTCGGCGGACGGCGGGGCTTCCTGCTTCACGCGTGGATTCTACAGGGGCGTTGCGTCTTAACGGGCGCAGCGGAATGTTATGTTGTGGTGGCCGGCCCGGGGAGCGCGAGATACGCGGCGGCCGCGGTGCGTCACGGTCAGCTCATCGGGACTGCTGTCGTGTCCGCCACCGCGGGTGCCGCGGACTTGGGTGCTCACGAGGTCTTCGCGCCCGTCGTCGGCACGGTAGGGATACGGCAGGTAGGCGCTGCTGACCCATTGCCAGCCGTTGCCCGCCATGTCGAGAACGCCGTAAGGGCTGGCGCCCAGCGGACGCACGCCAACCGGCCGCGTGTCGTTCCATCCTCCGCCAAATTGTGCGCGCGAAGCCTCGGGTGCCTCATTGCCCCAGGGATAGCGGCGGTTGCCGGTGCCGCGTGCGCTCTTCTCCCATTCGGCTTCGGTCGGCAGGCGTTTCCCCGCCCAGGCGCAGTACGCGCGCGCGCCGTGCCAGGAGGCTTCCACGACCGGGTGCTGCTCGAATCCGGTGTGTGCCAGCCAGCGGCCGCCCACGCGGTGCACTCGCGCATCCGGATCGTCGAGGTCGAAGTAACGCTGCCCGTCCGGCCCCTGCGGCCCGACGGCGTTGAGAAACACGGCGAACTGAAGGTTGGTGACGGTCGTGCGGTCGATTTCAAAGCCAGGCAGATCGACCCGGTGCGCCGGCCGCTCGTCCTCGGGGCCCTCGTCGCGGCCCATGATGAACACACCAGCGGGAACGCGGATCATGGCGCCGGGCTCCGCGGCCTGACCGAGTAAGTTCCAAAGCAGCAGCGGCAGTATGAAAAGGCCCACTCTCATTTTCCAAGCATTATCCGGGGCCAGCGCTGCGGCACAATGGCGGCATGAAAACCAAAGCCGCAGTCGCCTACAAGGCCGGGGCACCTCTTGTGATCGAAACGGTGGACCTCGATGGCCCCAGGGCCGGCGAGGTCCTGGTCGAGATCAAGGCCACCGGCGTCTGCCACACCGACGAGTTCACGCGCTCCGGCGCTGATCCGGAAGGACTTTTTCCTGCGATCCTTGGACATGAGGGCGCCGGAATCGTGGTGGAGGTCGGCGCGGGCGTGAGCACGCTGCGCAAGGGCGACCATGTGATTCCCCTGTACACGCCCGAGTGCCGGCAATGTAAATCCTGTCTGTCGCGCAAGACCAACCTGTGCACCGCGATCAGGGGGACGCAGGGGAAGGGAGTCATGCCTGACGGCACTAGTCGTTTTAGTCTGGGTAAAAAGCAAATTCACCATTACATGGGGTGCTCGACCTTCGCCAACCACACAGTACTTCCGGAAATCGCGCTGGCGAAGATCCGCGAAGACGCGCCCTTCGACAAGGTCTGCTACATCGGCTGCGGCGTCACTACCGGCATCGGCGCAGTGATCAACACGGCGAAGGTCGAGCCAGGCGCCAACGTGGTGGTGTTCGGACTGGGCGGCATCGGCCTCAACGTGGTGCAGGGCGCTCGCATGGCCGGCGCCAACATGATTGTTGGTGTTGATCTAAACGAAAAAAGAGAATCTTTGGGACGGAAATTCGGCATGACGCATTTCCTGAATCCAAAGGGAAAGGATATCGTCGCCGAAATCGTGGAGCTGACCGGCGGCGGCGCGGACTACAGCTTCGAGTGCATCGGCAACGTCGAAGTCATGCGCCAGGCGCTGGAATGCTGCCATCGCGGCTGGGGCGTGTCGGTGATCATCGGTGTCGCGGGGTCCGGGCAGGAGATCAAAACGCGCCCCTTTCAGTTGGTGACGGGCCGGACCTGGAAGGGTACGGCGTTCGGCGGCGCAAGGGGCCGCACGGACGTGCCGAAGATCGTCGACTGGTACATGGAAAAGAAGATCAACATCGACGACCTGATCACCCACGTCATGCCGCTGGAAAAAATTAATGAGGCTTTCGACCTGATGCACGCCGGAACGTCGATCCGCTCCGTCGTGACTTTCTAGGATGCCGGCCCTGATCGCGCTGGATTGGGGCACCTCCTCGCTCCGGGGCTACCTGCTCGGCGCGAACGGCGAAGTGCTGGAAAGCAGGCAGAGCGATCGCGGCATTCTCAAGGTCGCCGACGGTGCGTTTGCGGCGACTTACCTGGAGTTCTGTTCAGATTGGGGTGATTTGCCGGCTATTGCCTCAGGCATGATCGGCAGCAAACAAGGTTGGAAGGAAGCGCCCTACCTTCCCGCGCCCGCTTCCCTGCAGCAGATTGCCACCGGACTGGTCAGCGTGGACGTTCCTGTCCGCAGGCCATTGCGGATCGTGCCGGGCGTGAGTTGCCGCGACCCGGACGGCGTACCCGACGTCATGCGCGGCGAGGAAACCCAATTGTTCGGCGCATTGGCAAGGGGAAGCGGCGCGGCGCGCAGTTTCGTCCTGCCCGGCACGCACAGCAAGTGGGCCGTGGCGGGACCGGATGGCATCGAACGGTTCAGCACGTTCATGACGGGCGAAGTGTTCGCCGTGATGAAGGCGCATTCCATCCTGGGCAGGCTGATGCTTGAGAACTGCGTGGTCGCCACGGACGACGGGTTCAAGAGGGGCGCTACTGCTTCGCTGAAGGGCGGCGGCGGTGGACTGCTAAAGCGCTTGTTCAGTACGCGCACCCTGGGCCTGTTCAATGAAGTGCCATCGACCCAGCTCGCGTCCTACCTGTCGGGCCTGCTTATCGGCGAGGAAATTCTTGCCGCTCGCGGTGCAGGACTGCTGGAGGACGCAGGGAACGTCGGCATCATTGCCGATGCGGCCCTTTCGGACCTCTATCTCGTCGTGCTGGCAATGGCGAACGTGGAGAGCGTGATCCTGCCGTCCGACCTTGCTGCTGCTGGCCTGTGGCGGATCGCCAAGGCTGCCGGGATTAATTAAGGAACGATGCGTTCCGCGCGAAAGCGTGCCAGCAGCCGCACGAACATCTCCTCGCTGTCCACGACCTCGTGGAAACCGTGCTGGCGGCTCTTGGTGACGTTGGTCATCACATCCCAGTTGCAGTTGAAGACATAGTCGCCGAAGGGCCAGGCGACCACTTCCGCGAACCGGTAGGGCTTGAGTCCGTGCTTCTTGACCATGGCGTCCCACAGCGGC
>JANNXB010000198.1:0-7416 GCA_031409355.1 Betaproteobacteria bacterium
TGCCCGGTGGACTGCTTCTACAAGACCGCCGACGGCGTGGTGCTGCACGACAAGGACCTGTGCATCGGCTGCGGCTATTGCTTCTACGCCTGCCCGTTCGGCGCGCCGCAGTTCCCGCAGGCGGGCGCCTTCGGCCTGCGCGGCAAGATGGACAAGTGCACCTTCTGCGCCGGCGGCCCGGAAGCGGACAAGAGCGATGCCGAGTTCAAGAAATACGGCCGCAACCGCCTGGCCGAAGGCAAGTTGCCGGCCTGTGCGGAAATGTGTTCCACCAAGGCGCTGCTGGGCGGCGATGGCGACGTGATCGCCGATATCTATCGCGAGCGCGTGGCGCGCCGCGGCAACAAGGGCGCGGAAGCCTGGGGCTGGGGCAGCGCCTACGGCCAGCCACCGAAAGGCGGCGCAGCACCGGCGGCTGCACCGGCCAAAAAGTCATGACGCGCGCTCTGCTGGCGGCAGCCGTCCTATGCCTGGTTGGTTGCATGGAAGTGGAGCAGGTCACCTCGCCTGAACGGCAAGCGGGTCAGACCGTCAGGCGAGACACCGCGGCCTGGAACAATGAACCCATCGCCGGCGGTCCCAAGTGGAGCAAAGGCGACCGCACGAGCTGGGAAGAGCAGATCAAGCGACGTCAGCTTGCCCAGCACGAAGACCGTCGTATTTATCAGTAACGGCGCCAGGAGGAATCCATGCAAATGATTTCCCGCGTAACGGGCTGGTTGCTTCTCGCCCTGGTAATTTCTTTCCAGGCAGCAGCTCAAACGCCGGCGCCGCCCCAGCAGGACCTCGCCAAGGAACAGCAGAAGCGCTCCGTCAACCAGCCGGGCAATAACTCGGAGGTGTGGCGTGAGGTGAGGTCCGGGCAGCCCAACTACACCAGCGATTCGGGCAGGGAAGCCGGGGTGCTGGTCCAGCAGCAGGCGCGCTTCCCGGGGCAGGAGAACATGACCACCGCGGGCGAGGCCTGGCGCCAGTTCCGCAATGGCCCGATCATCTTCTATGGCGGCTGGCTGGTGGTTCTGGTGATGGCGGTGATCGCCGCGATTTACTACGCACAGGGGCCGATCAAGCTGCACGACAAGCCCAGCGGGCGCATGATCGAGCGTTTCACGCTCGCGGAGCGCTGGGCGCACTGGGTGATGGCGATCAGCTTCTGCGTGCTGGGCGTTTCGGGGCTGATCATACTGTTCGGCAAGTTCGTGCTGCTGCCGGTCATCGGCTACACCCTGTTCAGCTGGCTTACTTCGCTGGCGAAGAACCTGCACAATTTCGTTGCGCCGCTGTTCATCGTCAGCCTGCTGGTATTCATCGTCATGTACATCAAGGACAACCTGCCCGAGAAGGGCGACCTGAACTGGCTCATGAATGGCTGGAAGATGTTCAAGGGGGAGCACCTGCCGTCCGGACGCTTCAACGCGGGCGAGAAGGCATGGTTCTGGGGCGGGGTGGTGGTGCTGTGCCTGATCATCAGCGTGTCGGGCCTGATTCTGCTGTTCCCAAACTTCGACCAGGTGCGCGCCACGATGCAGCAGGCGAGCGTGGTTCATGCCGTGGCCGGGGTTCTGGTGATCGCAGCCGGCATAGGCCACATCTACATGGGTACCGTCGGGGTGGAGGGCGCCTACGGCAACATGCGCGACGGAATGACGGACGAAACCTGGGCCAAGGAGCACCACCAGTACTGGTATGAAGACGTCAATTCCGGCAAGGCCGGCACGACGACTGCGGCGAAAACCGGCGCGGCAGCACAGACGCAGCATTGAGGGGAAAAGGGACCATGAAAAAACTCTGGATTGCCATCGCACTCGCCGCAGGCCTGGGAATCGGATCGTTCGCGGGGGTGCAGGCCAAACTGCCGGCGGCACCGGCTAAGAGCGACGCGGAGAAGGCTGCCGAAGCCGAGAAGGCCGCCGCCGCCAAGGCGAAGGAAGGTGAGTTGAACGCCAAGTACCAGGACAAAGCGGTCGCCAACTACAAGAAGGGCAAAGGTATTGTCGATTCCAAGACGTCGGCGGCCACGACGTCCGGCAAGAAGAAATAGCGAAGGTCAACATGCGAACCCTGCTTGCGCTATCGGTACTGGCTGTTGCGGTCGGCTGCCAGTCGATTCCAGGGGACGCGCCAAAGGCGACCGCAAACCTGCAGCCGACCAAAGGCAGCAGCGTGCGCGGTACGGTGAACTTCGTCCAATTCGACGGCAAGGTTCGGGTAACCGCCAGCATCAGCGGGCTAAAGCCCAGCGGCCAGTACGGATTTCACATCCACGAGGCCGGCGATTGCAGTTCCGGCGACGGCATGAGCGCCAAGGGGCATTTCAATCCGCTCGGCAAGCCGCACGGCCACCACTCGACCATGGAACGCCACGCGGGGGACATGCCCAACCTGCAATCTGACGCGAACGGCAATGCCCTCGCCGCCGCTGACCTGGACGTGATCACGATTTCGCCTGGGGCGACCAGCATCGTCGGCCGCGGCCTGATCGTGCACGTTCAGCCGGACGACTACAAGTCGCAGCCGGTCGGCAACGCGGGCGCAAGGAGTGCCTGCGCGGTGATCCAGCGCGGCTAGCCGGCATTGATCTAGCAGAGCTAGATTTTCTCTTCCGGCGGCTTGATGTTCCGGAATGCCGCCAGCAGCATCAGGTCATAAGCGATTTTCAGACCGCCGCATATCAGCAGCGGCCAACTCAGGTAGCCCGCGGCAAACAGTGCGCCGGCCAGTGCGGGGCTCGCCGCGGAAGCCAGGCTGCGCGGCACCGCGGTGACGCTGGCCGCCGCCGGCCGCTCCGCTTCCGTGACCACCGCCATGACGTAGGACGAGCGCGTCGGCACATCCATCTGGGAAAGCGCCGCGCGCACCAGCAGCAGCCCGAGCGCCCATTCGACGGAAGTTGCGAACGCAGCGGCGATCAGGCAGAGGCTGGACGGTATGTGCGTGTAGACCATGGTGTTGATCAGGCCGATGCGGGATCCGATCCAGGCGGCGACGGGAAAGGAGAAGGCCGACAACACGCCGCTCCAGAAGAAGAACAGGCTCGCCGCGACGAGCGACAATTCGAAGCGCTCGAACAGCCAGAGCGCGAGCAGCGACTGCACCACGAAGCCGCCGGCGAACGCATCGATGCTGAACAGGGCCGCCAGCTTGTAGACGATCCCACGTGATGGGCCGAGCGCTGCCATCGGACGTTTCTCCACCAGCGGACGGGGTGGAATGCGCGCATAGGCGAGGCCTCCCAGCACGCCGAGCACGGCGTAGGCCAGGAACATCATCCGGATGGCATCCAGCCTGTCCAGGCCAAGCGCCGCATGACTGTCCGGAAGCGCGGCAGCCAGTGCGCCGAGCGCACCCGCGAGCGCCCCGATCAGGCTGTAACGTGCAAAGGCATGCGTCCGGTTGGCGGGCGTGACGGCGCCCGACAGGACGGTGTGCTCTAGCGGCACGAATATGCTCGTGCTGCCGCCGGAAGGATTGATGGTTCCGACAAAGGCCACGATCAGCAGAACCGTGTAATCACTTGCCGCCGCGTATGCGACGCCGCTTGCCGCCATGAGAACGGAGGCGCCGAGCAGCAGCGCACGCCGGTCATGGCGGGCGCCGAGGTAGCCGATGGCGAGGGTGAACAGGGCTGAGCCGAGCAGCGCCAAAGTGGCCACCATGCCGACCTCGAACGCGGACATGCCGAGGCCGAGCAGGTACACCGGCAGCAGGATGGCGACAAAGCCGTCGCCGAAGTCCCGGATTGCCCGGGCCAGGTAAACGTAGTAGGAAGGACTAAACGCCTTCGACAAGGATCAGCTTCGCGCTCGCGGCTTTTAGCCGCATTTCGAGCAGCGGCTTGTACTCCGGCGAGTGGTACCACATGCGCGCCTGTCCCATGGTGGGGAATTCCAGCATTATCAGGCGCACGGGCGTCCAGTCGCCTTCCTTTGATTCCACCGTGCCGCCACGCACCGCGAAGCGGCCGCCGTACTTTTCTACCGTGGCGAGTACGAGTTTCTTGTAGTCCTCATACAGGTTCGTGTCGGTGACGTTTACATCGGCGATCACATAGGCTGCCACGGGTTTCCTCGCTCAGGTTGGGCCGAGCAGCAATCGTACCGCGACTCCGAGCGCCGCCATGATCGCCACCATCTCGATCAGGCCGCGGTGGAAGCGGAATGCCAGCACTGCCGCGATCAGGGCAAGCGCCGCCGCCTTCAGGTCGAGCGTCATCGGGTCGAACGCATACCAGCGCAGCGGGCCCGCGCGCATTTCCTCGATGTGCGAGAACAGCACGTGCAGCACGAACCAGAGCGTGAGGTTGAGGATCACGCCGACCACAGCCGCGGTGATCGCGGCGAGCGCGCCCGAGAGCCGCTGGTTGGAGCGCAGCTGCTCGACGAAAGGGGCGCCGGCGAAAATCAGGAGCATGGGCGGTACGAACGTTACCCAGGTGGCCAGCGCCGAGCCGACGACCCCCGCCATCACCGGCGAGAGCGGCTCGGCGGCGCGGTAAGCGCCGAGAAAGCCGACGAACTGCGTCACCTTGATGAGCGGCCCGGGCAGCGTTTCAGCCAGACCCAGGCCGTCCACCATTTCGGGCGCCGTCATCCAGCCGTAGCTCTCCACGGCCTGCTGCGCCATGTAGGAGAGCAGGGCGTACGCGCCGCCGAAACTCACCACCGCCAGTTTCGAAAAGAACAGGCCGATGTCCACGAGCACATGGTTGGCGCCCAGCATGAGTACCGCCAGCGCTACAGGCGACCACCACAGGATGAGGCCTATCGCCAAGGCTGCCCCCGCATGGCGCCATCGGCCGGGAGCGGATGCGGCCGAATGCATTTCGCCGGCCTTTAGCCCGATCAGCGCGGGCGAGGCTCGGGCGACGAAGAAGCCCACCGCGCCGGCGGCCGCCACGATCAGCGGAAACGGCAGGTCGAGAAAGAAGATGCCGACGAAAGCAAGGCCCGACAGCGCGACCAGCAACCGGGTCTTGAGCGAGCGCCGGCCGATCCGGATCAGCGCCTCGACCACGATCACGAGTACCGCCGCCTTGATGCCGAACAGCGCGCCTTCGATCACCGGGACGCCGCGTCCCAGCACG
Organism: Betaproteobacteria bacterium; assembly: GCA_031409355.1. Lineage (GTDB taxonomy): Bacteria > Pseudomonadota > Gammaproteobacteria > Burkholderiales > SG8-39 > RBG-16-66-20. The sequence continues at coordinate 5,084 of JANNXB010000198.1, forward strand.
TACAGCAGGCTCACGGCCAGCATCACCAGCGCGCCCGGCAGGACGAACAGGATTCCCGCCGCCAGCCCGCCGCGAACCCCATGTAGCAGCCAGCCCACGTAGGTGGCGAGCTTCTGCGCTTCGGGGCCTGGCAGGAGCATGCAGAAATTGAGCGCATGCAGGTAGCGCGACTCTTCGACCCATTTCTTTTCGTCGACGAGGATGCGGTGCATGAGCGCGATCTGGCCCGCCGGGCCGCCGAAGCCGAGGCAGCCGATTTTGAGCCAGACGCGCAGCGCCTCGCCGAACGAGACGGCGGACTGGCTGGCAGAGCTCATGACTTTTTGGTCGAGACGGGCCGGCCGGCCTTCTTCCAGTCCTCGATGCCGCCGGACAGGAAGCGCGCCGCAACGCCTGCGTCGCGCAGCCTTGCCGCGGTGGACTGGCCTACCTCGTGCCCGTACACGCAATACACCACCACTTCGGCGCCGGCGTACTCGGCCGCCCATTCGTCCACGCGCTCCGGATCGCGCCACACCGCGCCGTCGATCAGGTCGGGCGCGGCTTCGTAGGCGCCCTTGCGCCGGACGTCCACGCGCTTTACAGGGGTTTTCATCGCGTCGGCGCCGACTGCGAGGCTCGCGGTTGACGCCTCCACCGCCGCGGCATAGCGCAGCGCCACGCCGTCCCAATCGATGTTCTCCATGAACGCGGCAACGTAGGCCTTGGCATTCGCGCCGAAGTCCATGTGGTACGAATGCTCGTACATGTCGAGGGCCAGGATCGGCGTCGCGCCAGACAGCAAATGGGTGTGATCGGCAGCCCAGTGGTTCAGGAGCCGGTTCTCACGCGCGGACCAGGAGAGAAGGGCCCAGCCCGACCCGCCGCCCAGCGCGGTGGCAAGAGCGGTGAATTCATCGCGCCAGCGCTCGAACGAGCCGAAATCGCGCTTCAGGCCGACGCCGAATCCGGCCGGCTTGCCTGCCGCTTTGAGAACGCCATCGCCGCCCAGGCTGGCGAAGTAAAGCTCGTGCAATCCCATCGAATTGGCCGCAATGAGTTCTTCGCGTTTCAGGCCGTTGATGCGGAAACCCGGCACGGACGCCCAGTCGAGCGCGGCGAGTTCCGCGCGGATCGCGTGCAGTCGCTTGACGGCGCCGCTGTAATTGTTCTGGTGATGGGATTGCAGCAGGCGCTCGGAGAGGCCTTTCAACTTCGCGGCATCGAAGGGCAGGGGAAGGATCGAAGGGTTCATTGCGGGTTTCATCTATATGCCTCTGGTTTCAAAGTTCCGTAGCTGAAGTCGTCGAATGCCGTCACGCTGTCCGCCTTGGTCCATACGCCAACGGCACCACCGCCGGCGATATGACCGTCGTCCTGCTCGATGTACGTCTTTCCATCGAGCAGCACCTTGATCCGCTTCCCTGCGAACTCCACCCGCAACGTATGCCAGACATTGGCCGGGACGGGCGCGTCAACATACTTGATCGTATTGCGCCGTCCCGCGGCAGTGTAATAGAGCGAAACGTTGTCCTCGAGCGCGTTCCCGCGGGCGACGGAGAAGTTGTCGCCGTCCATCCAGCGCCAGACGACGCCGCCGGCCCGGTCCCGGTCGCCGAGCTCGGGCTTGAATTTCACCTCGACGAATCCATCGGCGAGCGACGATACGGTCTTCACGCACCAGGGAAAGTCTCCCGAGCCTGTCTGCCTGAGGACGTTGGGCGCGCTCGGCGCGGATGCGTCCGCCGCCACCGTCCACCGGGAACCGCCGCGGCCGGTCACGCCGCTCAACCAGCCTGCGGGCATCGTACCCGGCTTGTCCTTGTCGAATCCGTCTTTTTCCATTACCGGTAAGCCTCGGGGTTCCATGTGTGCAGTTCCTCCTGGCCATCCTTGCACCAGGCGTAAAGGGCGTCGTATACGACCATGCCGTGCTTCAGCATCTCAAGATCATCAGGAAAGATGCGCGACAAGCCGAGCGACACGGCGGCGAGGCCGGGCGCCTGGGCCGCCAGATCGAGCTTCGCCGTGTCCGCACCGCGCACGATGAGGGCGAGGCGCTTCAGTGCGGGGTCGTCCAGGCGGTAGTGCTTCAGGAAGGCATCGAAGCTGCAAAGGTCGCCATCGTGCGTGAAATGCACGTCGGCGACGTCATAGGGCACGGCGTCGCGTTCGCGCGCCGCATCGAGCACCTGCTTCGCCGGCACGTAGAGAAACTCGGCCTCCCTGTCAACGAAGCGGGAGACCAGCCAGGGGCAGGCGATACGGTCGATTTTCGGCCGCTCGCGCGTCACCCAGCGCGTGCTTGCATCGACCGCCTTCCGATCAAGCGAGCCGCCGCTCGCTCGCCATCC
>JANNXB010000199.1:0-3997 GCA_031409355.1 Betaproteobacteria bacterium
GATGTCAATTTTCCTGGTGGACACCAAGAGCAAAGGCCTGACGGTCAAACCCATCCGCAACATGGTGAACCACGAGACCAACGAGGTGTTCATCGACAACCTCGAAGTGCCGGTGGAGAACCTGATCGGCGAGGAAGGCAAGGGCTTCAAGTACATCCTGGACGGTTTGAATGCGGAACGCATCCTGATCGCATCGGAATGCATCGGCGACGGCTACTGGTTCGTCGACAAGGCGACGAAATACTCCAAGGATCGCGTCGTGTTCGGCCGCCCGATCGGGCAGAACCAGGGCATCCAGTTCCCGATCGCCGAGTCCTATATGGAGATCGAGGCGGCGAACCTCATGCGGTATAAAGCGGCCTCTCTTTTCGACCAAAAGCTTCACTGCGGCGCCGAAGCCAATATGGCCAAGCACCTCTGCGCCAAGGCCTCCTGGGAAGCCGCCAATGTCTGCATCCAGACCTACGGCGGCTTCGGCTTCGCCGCCGAGTACGACGTCGAGCGCAAATTCAGGGAAACGCGCCTCTACCTCGTGGCGCCGATCTCAACCAACCTGATCCTGTCCTACGTCGCCGAGCACGTGCTCGGCCTGCCGCGCTCGTTCTAGACAATGTGTATAATTAGGTAATTCCATACACACCTTTGGAACCATGCGAACCAATATCGTCATCGACAAAAAGCTGATCTCGGACGCCATCAAGGCCACTGGCGCGCGCACTAAGAAAGAAGCCGTTGAACTCGGCCTGAAGGCGCTGATCCAGCTCAAGCGACAGGAGGCATTGCGCGGCCTTCGCGGCAAGCTCGAATGGCGCGATGACCTGGACCGGATGCGGACGGATGGATGATCCTCGTCGATTCCAGCGTCTGGGTGGACTACTTCAACGGCCATGCCAGCCGCCAGACCGATTTTCTTGATTCTCTGCTGGGGACGGAACCTGTCGCCGTCGGCGATCTGATCCTTACGGAGGTTCTGCAGGGGTTTCGCAGCGATGCAAATTACGAAACTGCCAAGGGACTGCTGGCGAGCCTGACCGCCTACGAACTGCTGGGCGTACGCCTCGCCATGAAAACCGCCGATAACTATCGCGCACTTCGAAAGCGGGGCATCACGGTACGCAAGACCGCAGACGCGGTCATCGCCACATTCTGTATCGAACGCCGCGTTCCGCTCCTGTATTCCGATCGCGACTTCGATCCCTTCGTGAAGTTCCTGGGGCTGAAGCCGGCGCTGCCGGGCAGATGACGCACGTGCTCGGCCTGCCGCGCTCGTTCTAGGCCGCGATCAGCGGGAGCTGTCGAGGGCGGCGCGGACGATAGCCTTCCGGTCCACGCCGAAATAGGCTCGCAGCGCGGCGCGCGTGTCCGACCGCCCGAAGCCGTCCGTGCCGAGCGTGGCATAGCGGCCCGGCACCCAGGGACGGATCATTTCCGCAACCGCTCGAACATAGTCGGTGGCTGCAACCACGTGCGTTGCGCCCGCCAGGCATCTGGCGGCCCAGGGCGTGCCACCGCCTGCTTCGCAGGCCACTCCGTCCCGCCGTAGTTCTCCGAAACTCGTCACGCTCCAGACATCCGCGGAGACCCCATGGGCCTTCTCCAGCGTCTCTGCCGCCGCGATTACTTCGCGCAGGATCGTTCCAGATCCGAGGAGGCTGACACGGCGACCCTCGCCGGTGCCACGCCTGAAAAGGTACATCCCCTTGCGAATGCCCTCCTCCGCACCCTGCTGCATCGGCGGCTGCGCATAGTTCTCGTTCATTACCGTGACGTAGTAGAAAACGTCCTCCTGCTCGTGCAGCATGCGGCGCATGCCGTCCTGGATGATGACCGCGAGCTCGTAACCGAAGCACGGATCGTATGCGACGCAGTTCGGTATGGTGGAGGCGATCAGGTGCGAGGTTCCGTCCTGGTGCTGCAGTCCCTCCCCCGAGAGCGTCGTGCGTCCGGCCGTTGCGCCGACCAGGAAGCCGCGTGCGCGCGAATCGGCCGCCGCCCAGGCAAGGTCACCGATACGCTGGAAGCCGAAGATCGAGTAGTAGATGTAGAACGGCAGCATCGGCACGCCATGGACGGAGTAGCTTGTGGCCGCGGCGATCCAGGAAGCCATCGAGCCCGCTTCGGTGATGCCCTCCTCAAGAATCTGACCGTCCCTCGCTTCCTTGTAGAAGAGCAGCTCGTCGTGGTCTTCGGGCTCGTAAAGTTGGCCGACCGAGGAGTAAATGCCGACCTGGCGGAACAGCGTCTGCATGCCGAAGGTGCGCGCCTCGTCGGCGACGATCGGCACCACGTGCCTGCCGAGCGCCGGGTCCTTTAGCAATTGCGACAGGAGCTGGACGAACACCATCGTGGTGGACTGCTCGCGCGCGCTGGTGCCGGCCAGCATCTTCGCGAATGCTTCCAGCGGCGGCACTGGCATGCGCGGCGCATTGCTGGAGCGCGCGGGCAGGTAGCCGCCGAGCTTCCTGCGCTGCGCGTGCAGGTAGCGCATTTCCTGGGCGTCCTCCGGCGGCCGGTGGAAGCGGACGTTGACGACATCGTCATCGCCCAGCGGCAGCGCAAAGCGGTCACGGATCTCGAGCAGCGCGGCGTCGTTTAGCTTCTTCTGCTGGTGCGTCCCCATCTTGCCCTGACCCCAGCTGCCCATGCCATAACCTTTCTTGGTCTGGGCGAGAATCACCGTCGGCTGCCCGGCGTGGCGCGATGCGGCATGGTAGGCGGCGTGGATCTTCACCGGATCGTGGCCGCCGCGGCGCAGGCGGTCGATGTCTTCGTCCGACATGTGCGCCACCAGGTCGCGCAGCTCCGGGTACTTGTTGAAGAAGTGTTCGCGATTGAAGCGCCCGTCGGTCGCGGCGTAGGTCTGGAATTCCCCGTCCACCGTCTCGTGCAGGCGCTGCAGCAGCACCCCGTCGTGGTCGCGCGCGAACAGCGGATCCCAGTCGCCGCCCCACATCAGCTTGATCACGTTCCAGCCGCTGCCGGCAAACAGGCCTTCCAGCTCCTGCACGATCGAACCGTTGCCGCGCACCGGTCCGTCCAGGCGCTGCAGGTTGCAATTGACGACGAAGATCAGGTTGTCCAGACCCTCGCGCGCGGCGATCGACAGCCCCGCCAGAGATTCGGGCTCGTCCATCTCGCCGTCGCCGACGAAGGCCCAGACCTTGCGGCCGGCGGTCTTCAGGATCGCCCGGTTCTCAAGATACCGCATGAAGCGCGCCTGGTAGATCGCCTGCAGCGGCCCCAGTCCCATGGACCCGGTGGGAAACTGCCAGAACCCCGGCATCAGCCAGGGATGCGGGTACGACGAAAGGCCGCGGCCGGCCGTTTCGCGCCGGTAGTGGTCGAGCTGATCCTCCGTCAGGCGCCCCTCGAGGAAGGCGCGGGCGTAGACCCCGGTGGACGAGTGCGGCTGGAAATAGACCAGGTCCCCGGCGGCCTGCCCGGCGCGAAAGAAGTGGTTGAAGCCGACCTCGAACAGGTCCGCCGCCGAGGCATAGCTGGCGATGTGGCCGCCCAGTTCGCTTGATACCTTGTTGGCGCGCACCACCATCGCCAGCGCATTCCAGCGGATGATCGCCGACAGGCGCTGTTCGATTTCCAGATTGCCGGGAAACTGGGGTTGATGCTCCAGCGCAATGGTGTTCTTGTAGGGCGTATTGAGGACCGGCGGCATGCGCACGCGCCGGGTGCGGGCATGGTCGAGCAGCTTGCGCAGGATGAATGTGGCGCGCTCGGGGCCCTCCTGTGCCAGCAGCGCGTCGAAGCCCTCCAGCCATTCGCGTGTCTCGACCGGGTCGAGGTCCTGCGGCGCGACACGCCAGTGCGCGGCCAGATCATCCAGCTTGGTCATGGAATCACCTTAGCGCCACCACTAGGCGCCGGTCTTGTTATCCGTTGCAAGGCCAGCGAGCGCGATTGCGGCCGTAGAGAACGTAGTCGGACATCAGAGCGGCTTCTTGAGGAAGTTGCCGATTTCGCCCACCACGCCGCGGCGGAA
>JANNXB010000200.1:0-15753 GCA_031409355.1 Betaproteobacteria bacterium
AAGAAACTCGGCTTGGCCGGCGAATCGGGCTTCCGTATCGCGCCCGTTTACAATTACGGTTACCGGCTGGAGCAGAATTCCGCAGGTCTCAGCAAGACAGCTTCGCGGAAATAGACTGGCTTGCGCCGGGACGCGGGCCGCCCCTGCACACTGCGTTCCTTGCATTCTTTGACATTCTTCCCGCCGCGCATCGAATCGCAAAGGCAGCGCGCGGAAGTGCGCGCCCCAAGCCTTACAGAAAATCACAACAGACGCGCCGATTCTGGAGTTGAATGGGCACGTAGGGTTTCGCGACGGACCGGAAAAATTTGGAGGTTGTAATGGCAACCACTGAATGCATTCTCCACTCTCTGACTGAGATGGACCGTTTCGTAAGGCTCATGGCGGCAGCAACCGGAACAGCCGGAATCGTTGACACCGTAAGTGAATACCTTGCAGGTTGGTCGAAGGAGCGCATCCTCAATCTTCAAAGGTTCGACGCCGGCTGGTCGCCATTCGATGACCGGCAGCAGCCCGTGCCGATGCATGGGGCCGCTGACGTGCTCCAGATCTGTCGTTCGGTGCGCAGTCAGTGCATCGCCCTGAAGGAATCGGGCATCGTACCTGCGCCCGAACTGCTGGAGCTCGATCTGTTCTTTTTTTTCGCCCGGCAGATCATGGAAGATTGCGATCCTGCCTCTTCGCGTGCCTACGCAGACGTGCTGCGCTCAAGCAAGGGCAGTCGCCGACAGCGATTCGGCAGCCAATTTGTCGGCTCACCCTTCTGAGTGCCGCCGATGCCGCAGGCTGACCTATGCTAGGCCGGGAAAAAGCGGAGTCTTCCTGGCTCGGTGCAGAGGCGCTTCCTGCTGGTCTGGCGGAAATCAATGACACCATCGAAGCGTGGGCCGCCTCGAGTTCCCGCAAGCAGCGCCCTCCGCTCCCGACCACCCGGCCGGCGGGGTTGATTTCCATTGCTGCGCGCTGGGTGAGCGAAGCGACTCGACCGGGTTGGATGTTCCACAAGTAGCAGTCCCCTTCAGGCAACACCGCAAACACAATCTGAAGCTGGAATGATAAACTCCCTGCGGATGACAGGGGATAGCGATGGTTCAAAGCGCCAAGTTCAAATTGCGATATGCAGCCAGCAAAAGATCGGCAATTCCAGACGCTGAACGCCGCCCGAGCGAAGAGTTGTCTGACTGGCTGCAGGAAGTGGCGCAGCGACCTTGGGTCAGCGGGCCGACGACGATCACCCCCGCAGTTGTTGCAGAGGTCAGCCCCGAGGCAGCCAGTAAGTCATGGTTGCGCCGGTATCACTTGAGCGGCAGGGGCCTCGCGGGCTTGTCCGTGCTGACGATGGCATACCTGCAGTACTACTATCTCGACGTGATGGTGCAGATAGGCAGCTTGCCGAAGGTCGTCATTTTCGTGCCTATGGTTGTCGGGTAGCCGGCATCCTGACCGGGTTTTGCCGGTCGGCGTCGCCATGTTGGGCCATGGCGCCGCGCTTTGGCATACGCCGAACGATGTATAGCTCGCGTGGGGCGCGAATTTCGGCCCGGCGACACGCGACGGGGAGTGGTGGCGCCTCGGAACAGCGATGTTCGTGCATTTCGGGATCGTTCACCTCGCCATCAACATGTGGGCGCTTTGGGATAGCTGCCGGTTCGTTGAACGGCTCTACGGCCACGGGCGCTTCCTCGTCATCTATGGCGCCGGCGGCATGGCCGGCAGCCTTTTCTCCCTGCTCGCTCACGGGGACAGCGCCGTCTCGGGCGGCGCTTCAGGCGCCATCTTCAGCGCATACGGCGCGCTGCTGACGTGGCTTTGGCGGGAACGCCTTCAGATCGACCCGGTCGAGTTTCGCTGGCTGTTTGGCGGCGCCGCCGCATTCGCGGCGGCAACGATCGCGATGGGTCTGCTCATTCCGGGAATCGACAACGCAGCGCATCTGGGCGGGTTGGTCTGCGGTGCGCCTGCCTACCGGTGGCTGGAGATACTAAAACGTTACAGCCGGATGCGCGGCGACGCTTCGCACGCGCTGTCGGAGGCGCTACTGCAGAATGACCCGCAGCGCGTGCGCGAAGCGCTCGAAGCGCTACGGCGCGCAGCCGGTGGTAATTACCAGACTCGCAGTTTGAACTGGACCGCTATTGCTCCATCTAGGCGGTTCTTGATCGTCGGCACCAGGAAAATGTTGGCGCCCACGCGCCCACCCTCGATCGTGAGCATCGGCAGCGCGGCAGGAAACCAGGCGCCGTCGCGGTAGTTTGGATAGCCGTCGAAGGCGCCCACTGCGATTCCAACATGCACGTTGATCCCCTCCGCAGGCCGCCAATGCAGCGGCCGCCAGTAATAGGCGCCGTAGTGGCTCCGCCTCCGGTTACTGTTAATAAAGCTGCCAGCCGCCAGAACATGGTTGTCCGCGAGCGTCAGTTCGGCGCCGAGGCCGATATTGTCTTCGCGCAGATCCTTGTGGCGGTCGAAGTGGTAGGAAAAATTGCCCGGATTGAGCCACACATGTGGAAAATGCTTCTCCGGCACGTCCGCCGCCTGCACGCTGCTGCCGAACCAGCTGGCAAAAACAAAGACCAGCAGCCGCAGCGATTGTTGCGGCGCGGATCGATTCATGCGAGACATGATCAGGTTCCCTTTGCTGGCTGATGCGTGATACGGAAAGCACAGTGCCCGGGCCGGTACTCGTTGCATACACCCTTGAGGAACGGTGTCATCGTGCCCAAACGGTCCTCGCCATGGACGATTGTCCCGGAGACAATCAATCCGCTGTCCCGGGCCCACGTCCCGCCGCCGCTCAGGCGCAGCGGACCCTCGATGGTCCCGAACTCGATGTCGATCTTTCTGCCGCCGCCGCGCAGCCGCGCCACATGCGATCCAAGCTCAAGTCCCTGCGCGCGAGCCAGCTGCACCGGCCGCCACTCGACCTCCGCCAGCCCGAGGATCGAGTTCGCGTCGAAGCGCAGATTTTCGGATCGGATCAGTATCTTGCCTTGCGGGCCCAAAGCGCCCAGCCCCGGAGCGACGATTTCAAGTATCCGGCCCGGCAGCTCGAGGTTCAGTCCGCGCACGGTAGTGCCTGCCGGCGAGAGTTCGAGACGCACCGCCTTGGCCGAATCGCCGAGGGTAAGGTCCGCGACGAGCTTGCCTGCCAGGGTTTCGAACGGAGAGCTATCCCAGCGGAGCATGCCCAGATCCAGCATCTCGCCCGAGCGTTGCCGCACAAACAAATGCCCGCTGCCTGACCACGTTGTACCGGCTGGGTTGCGTAGCAAAAGCGTCTGCTCGGAGATGCGTCCGATGGCATGCGCAAACCAGGGGGCGGGGAACGTGGCGATCAAAGCGGCCGCATAAGCCAGGGTCCCTGTCGCGACATATGCTGCGATGCGTCCGGCGGTCATTGCGTCACCCGGGCGGCCGGCTGTCCGGCCGACACAAATGTCGCCTCGACCCGAACCAGACCGGGCTGATCCGTCGAGGTGATTTTGCAGCCGTCAAGACGGATGCCGAACTCGCGTTGCAGGTGTTCTATCCAGCCAAGCCAATCGTCAAACAGGACCGGTGCCGCAAGCAAGAGAGCTCTGCCGCCCGAAAGAGGCTCGATCTTTTCGACTGAATTGACGAACGATGCGCGCGCAACCGATGATTGCAGCAGTGTCTTGAGATCCGTGTTCTGCGAGGTCGCGGCAACTTTTTTGCGCAGGATCGCGATTTCCTTTTGCTGCTGTCGCATGTCTTCGACTTGCGCACGAAGCGTGGGCAGCGTGGCCGAAAGTTTCCTGCTTGCGGCGAGCGCGGGCGCTAAAAGGGTGAAATAGGACAGCGCCGCGAGTATCACGGCCCCCGCCGCACATAGCATCATTCTCTGCTTGTTGGAGCGCATGCCCCAGAAATGCTTTGCGGACTCGGCGAGCTTCATTTGTCCCGCCTCGTGCTGGTCACGCGCAGGGAGATCGTTCCCGATGACTCCGTGGACTCCATCCTGATATCGAATCCCGCAATCGGGGTCATGGCACGCATTGCGTTGAACTGCGTGCTGAATTGCGCCGCGTCGTTCGGTCGCAGGAACAGGGTCAGAGTGCCATTGCCGTAGGCGATGCTTTCGATCCGGTGTTTGGCGGGATCGAGCAGCCGGTCGGCGACCGCGCCAAAAAGGGCCAGGAAATCGTCCGCGCCAACGTGGCCCGCCTGACGCCGCAACTCCGCGAGAGAGCGGTTCATCTGCAGGGGGGCGTCGACCACAACGGCACGTTCGCCAAATGCAGCGCGGAATGTTTCCTGCATCTCCGCCGACAGCGTCCTGCGTTCGTGAGCCTTGGCGGCCCAATCCGCGGCGACGCCGAACAGGCCAACGGCCGCCAGAATGGCTGCCAGGATAACTGGACGGCGCAGCGCGCGCGTCCAGCCGCGATCAATAGTTCGCGGCGCGAATTCGCCCTGCAGGAGATCGAGTCCCGGCTTGCCTCGCGCATTAACCCAGCGCCACTCCGGCCCCGATTCGACCGGTATGCCGAGCATGGCGGACCATCTTTCTGCATCCGGGGGGGCGACGCCAGCGGCTGCTCTCAATATGAGTCGTTCCGGAGCGGATGCCGCACTGCGCGTCTCGTCTAGCGCGAGGCGCAACGAAACCGGCAATTCCCCGTTGTCGCTGCTGTCCAGGGCGAAACCCGCCGCTCCTCCCGTACGCGCGAAACTGTTGTCACCATTCCATACCAGCGTCCAGGCCTTTGGCAGGAGTTCCGGCAGCAGACATTCGGGGCAGGCGGATCGGGCGATCAGGCCGGAGCGCTCGAGCCGCGCGAGCGCCTGCTCCATCCATTGCCGGTCGATGATTCCGACCGAAAGCGTATCCTTGTCCGAGGTGGGGGCCGCAGCGACGTGCAGCCGCTCGGGGTCGGGAATGGCGCTTTCCTCGACAAGAAATCTCAGCGCGGAGGATATCCGCCGCTGCTGTGCCGCAGGCGCGGGGATCCGGTCGAGCAGCACGAGGTCGCTTGCGATCAGCAATTCACACGCACCGGCCGGCGGCTGTCGCAGAGGCGCCTCGCCTGAATCCAGCACCATCCCGTTGTCGTCCACGATTGCCCAATCGAATGCGCCCGATGAGGGACTATCGCGCCCGAGCCGAATACGGCAGGTCATCATGACATGCGCTGCCAGACGATGGAGGGCAGGGTGACGCCACTGCGTTGCACAAGCGCCTGCATCCGCAATTCGGCTTTACCGACTTTGGCGAGACCCTGGACAAGGAAGAACTGGGTATCGATGGAAATATCTTCGTTATTCACATTCAGTTCGGTGCGCGGCAGCCGCGTTCTGAAATCGTCTCTGCCGGGAAACGGGGCCGTGCGCCGGCTCCCTGCCAGAACCAGCGCCTCCGGCAAGGTCAGGCCGTCGACGATCGCGACCAGAACTTCGGGCGGCGCCATATTCACGTTCACCGGGGTGCGCCGCGGCAGCACAGTCACGAATTGACGCAGCCGGGCGACGGCCGCGTTGTCGCAGCCGCGCACTCGCAAGAGTTCCTCGATCGCGGACATCGGCTGGTTTGCCGTCCGGTAGGGGGTGGCAAGGCTCAGATAGTAAGCGTCCTCCGCCCCTTCCGGCGATTGCAGGGCACTGTCCGCATCGATCCAGTCTGCGATAGCGTCCGCCAGATCGGCGCGCAGTCCAATCGCCTTCAAAAGGCGTTTGAGGATTTCGATGTCGCGGGTACTCGATCTGCCGTCGCGAACCAGGTTGTTGAGATTGAAAAGACCCTGCTGATCATGGATCGCTCCTGATAGCTTCCCCTGCTCTATCTCTGTAGGGGGGAGTCCGCTTGCCCACAGTTCGCCACCATGGTCGATCGTGCCGGCGCGGGCATCGGCGCGCAGTATGACGCGTGCCCACTGTGCGCCGCCATTGAGGAGCCAACGTGCTTGTTCGTAGTCGCGAGCAACTTCGAGTTGCCGGATCGCCACGTCCTGCTGCTGAAGCATCATGCTTGCCGCGGTCGCCGCGAGAGCAACGATAAGCATCGCGACGATTACCACTGCCCCCCGCTGCTCGCTTGGCGGCTTCATCGCACGGGAAATATGCGGGTGATACGTTCGCCACCGGCAAGTACGATCCGCGCCTCTAGCGCCCGCGGCAACGCATTTGCCTGCTGGCCGGCAGGCCATTCGGAACTCCAGCTGCCGTCCTGGCTGAGGGCGCGCAGTTCCAGTCCGGCCACGTTCTCCAGGATGGGATTCACGGAGGGGGCGGCGCCGGGCGCCAAGTCCGTCGCCGGCCAAACCAGGTATTCCAGGGTCCCCGCGCGCAGCCGGTATTCGATCCTGCGCAAGTCGCTTTGTGACGACGCGCCGTCACCGTCTCCGAGGCGCGTGACCAGGAGTTGGCTCTGGGTTCCATCCGGCGGGCTGCCAATGGTCATGGCCGCGCGCACGTGACCGGCGTCATCGCGCACCGTACGGGGCACTGCCAGGGCCAGATCCCGGCTCATGTGCGCGATTGCGACCGCAACGTCATTCCAGCGCCGCGTTTCCGACTGCACATGCGCTTCAGCTTCGAGGATCGAACTCAGGCCCCGAAAGCTGACCGAAGCGAGCACCGCGAGCACCGCCATCGCGACCAGCAGCTCAACAAGGGAAAAACCGCGCTGTTTCGCTTCAGAGCTGCTTCCGGGCGAGCGTGAGTGTGAATCGGCGAGCGGTCGCACTCAACTTTCCTTGGCGACTACGCCGACAAGGCGCCGCAATTCGCGGGGCGGACTGTCCGGGCTCAGCACTCGAATCTCAACGCGCCGCAAGTCCGGGTTCGGTGTGGAGACAATTTCCACGCGCCATGGAAACTCGACGCCGGCCTGCCGCTCGGCGCCTTCGGTCGCGCCGGTTGCCGGCCATGCGCTGCGCGCCACAAACCCGCCCATCAGATTTTCTGCGACGAAATCCGCGAGTACGCGCAGCTTCAATTCCGTGGCCGACGTGCTGGACAGGGCGACGGAACGGCTCGCGGCGGCCAGCGCGATCGCTACGATCGCGAGCGCGACCAGAACCTCAACCAGGGTGAAGCCGCGGCCCCGCGAGGGGCCGCCCGCTGTCGGCCCTTCCTTCGGAGTCACGCTGCAGCGATATGCGTCCAAGAACACCACCTCGAAGTGTGATTCGTGCGTTGCCGCTGCCGATCGTTGCCTCGATCAGGCCGCGAGTTCCGTATGGCGACAGGGTGATGCGGTCGCCTTGCGGCAGTACCCGCGCATCGAAGAGTACTTCGCGAAACTCCGCCCGACCGACAAATGATCGATGCCGGTAGATGCTTGTGTCCGGGAAGGAAATCCATTCCCCGTCATCAGACCTTTGCCAGAACGAGTAACCGTCGCTCTCCGGCGACCACGCAATGCTTTGTCCGCTTGCACGCGCCTCGCTTGATGCCAGTTCGAGCAGCGCCGCGAGCCTGCGCGCCTCCTTGTCGACCTGCGCGGCATCGCCCGGCATGGCGACAATCACGAGCATCGAAGACAGGACAGCGATGATGACCACCACCACCATGACCTCGATCAGCGTGAAGCCGCCGATGCGCGCGCGCAGGGCTCCCGGCGGACGCCGCACTAGAGATTCCACGAGCCAACGTCGGCATCCGTCCCTTGGCCGCCTGCGATGCCATCGGCTCCGAAACTGAACACGTCGATCTCGCCGCGCAGGCCAGGATTCAGAAACTGGTAAGGATTTCCCCAGGGGTCCCTGGGCAAGCGTTCCAGATATCCGCCCGCTTTCCAGTTGGGCGGCGCGGGCGCGATTGTCGGTGGCGCTGCCAGCGCCATGAGGCCCTGCTCGGTGGTGGGGTAGCGAAGATTGTCCAGACGATAAAGCCGCAACGCCTGCATGATCGTGCTGATGTCCTGCCGGGCGGCGACGACTCGGGCTTCGTCCGGCCGGCTCATTATCTTTGGCACGATCAGGGCCGCCAGAATCGCCAGGATCACGACCACCACCATGATCTCGATGAGCGTGAAACCTTGGCTTTTGCCGCGCAGTTGGCGCATCGCTTGCAGGTATCCGGGAGAAACGTGTTGAGTTAGACTGCCTGAACTCATGTGGCCAGATCCGCATACTATACTTGACGCTCGAAGCTTCGGTTCATTGGCGGCAAACGCCGCATGAATGCCCGGCTCCAGGCATGGCTGCGCCGAGCGCACTGGATCCCTTTGGTGGAGTTCGCATTGATTGCGGCGCTGGGAATCAGCCTGGCGCACTGGACCTGGGTTGCGCTCACGCCGCGCGCGATTGCCGCTTCCGCCCTGGCGGGTCAGCTTGAGGCGCAGCGTGCCGCGCCGATGCTAAAGCGCAACCTATTCGGTGTGGCGCAGGAAGGAAAAGCAGTCCCTGTGGTCGACGCTTCGCCGACATCCGGGATCAAGCTTCTTGGCGTTATCTCCCGCGGAATCGGAGCAGGAGGGCGGGCGATTTTCGTGCTGGAGACCGGGAAACCGAAGACTGTGGAGGCCGGCTCGCAGGTCGTGCCCGGCCTGGTGTTGAAGGAAGTGCACGCGGATTACGTTCTCGTCGCCCGCAACGGCGCGATCGAACGGATGAAACTCGACCGCCGTACCGCGACAAGGAACTGAACCATGCGGATCTTTGCCCGGCACGCGCTCGCTTCGATGCTGGTCGTGTTGATGGCGTACGCTTGTATCGCGAGAGCCGCGAAGGATGAAGTCACGCTCAATTTCGTCAACACCGACATCGAGGCGGTTGCGGCAGCCATTGGCCAGATCACCAAGCGCAATTTCCTCATCGATCCGCGCGTCAAGGGCACGGTCAATATCGTCTCCTCGCGGCCGGTTCCCGCCTCCGCCCTCTACGACATTTTCCTCTCCGCGCTCAGGTTGCAGGGCTTTGCCGCGGTGGAAAGCAATGGCGTCACCAAGATTTTGCTGGAAGCCGACGCCAAACTGCATCTGGGCGGGGTAACGGCGCGAAATGCCTCTGGCGGAGATCGCCTGCTGACGCAGATCTATACGCTCAAGTACGCCTCCGCAAACCAGCTGCTGCCCGTGCTGCGGCCGATCATCAGCCCGGCCAATACGATCGTGGCTTACCCGAGCAACAACTCCCTTGTGGTCACCGATTACGCGGCCAACCTGCGCCGGATTGACCTGATCGTCGACGCCCTGGACCGGCCGGGCGGCGGTGAACCGGTGGTGATACCGCTGCGCTACGCGGCTGCGGCGGAGATGGCGCAGACTCTGGGCCGGCTGCTCGCGGAGGGAGGCGCTGGGCCAGGCGCGCAGGCCGCCGCGGCCGACCCGGCGACGAGGGTTGTCATCGTCCCGGACGCACGCACCAACAGTGTCATTGTCCGGTCCGAAAACCCGGAGCGGATTGCGCGCATACAGGGCATCGTGCGGCAGCTGGATGTCCCAACGGGTGCCGCCGGCAACATTCATGTGATCTATATGAAGAATGCCGAAGCAACGCGCGTGGCGCAAACGCTGCGCGCGATCCTCAGCGGGGAGGTGAGCAGCGGCCCGGCCGCGCCTGTGACGGCTGCGGGCGCCCCAGTCCTCGCCCTCGGCCAGACGGCCACCGCCCTCCAGACGGCCGCAGCCGCCTCGGGCGGCAGCGGCATCGTTGCCGATCCGGCGTCGAATGCCGTCATTATCTCGGCGCCGGATGCGATCGTGGCCCACCTCAAATCCGTCATCGAGAAGCTCGATGTGCGCCGTGCGCAGGTCTACGTGGAAGCGCTCATCGTCGAGCTCACCGCGGACAGGGCGGCGGAGTTCGGCATCCAGTGGCAGGCGGTCAACAACCTCTCGGCGAATCGCTCCCAGTTGTTTGGCGGCACGAACTTCGGCGCGCGCGGCAGCGGAACCAATATCATCGATGCTTCGGTCAACCCCGGAAATGTCGCGCCGGGTATCAACATCGGTGTGGTCAGGGGGCAAATCACCTTGCCCGGAATCGGCACCATCGCCAATCTCGGGGCGCTTGCCCGCGTCCTCGCGTCCGATACGAACGCGAACATCCTGTCCACGCCCAATCTGCTGACGCTCGACAACGAAGAGGCGAAGATCGTGATCGGCCAGAACGTGCCCTTCATTACCGGGCAGTACGCGCAGACCGGAAGCGCGACGACCGCGACCCCGTTCCAGACCATAGAGCGGCGCGATGTCGGCCTGACATTGCGCATCAAGCCGCAGATCTCGGAAGGCGGGGCGGTGAGATTGCAGATTTTCCAGGAAGTGTCCAGCGTTCAGGACAGGCTGAACGTGGCGGGAATCATCACCAACAAGCGCTCCATCGAATCGACGGTGCTGGTCGATGACGGCCAGATCGTGGCTCTGGGAGGTCTGGTGCAGGACAATACCACCGCGACCGTGGACAAGATCCCGCTTCTTGGCGACCTGCCGCTGATCGGCAGTCTGTTCCGCTACGACACGCGCAAGCAGACGAAGACCAATCTGATGGTTTTTCTGCGCCCGCTGGTGCTGCGCGATAGCACGGCCTACGGGGGCGTGACGACGGAGCGCTACCGGCAACTGCTCGGTGAGCAGGAGAAGTCCCAGCCGTCGTCGCACCCGATATTGCCGGACATGCAGGGGCCGCGTCTGCCTCCGCTCGAGCCCTCGGCGCCAGCCTCGAAGTAAGGCCCTTGGCGATGGATGCGACGCGAGAGCCTCCGGTCAGACGGATTCCTTATCCGTTTGCAAAAATGCACGGAGCGTTGCTGCTGGAGGTGTCCGCCGAGCGGGCGCTCGTATGCCTCAGGCAGGGCGCCCGGGCGCAGGTGCTGGCCGAAATCCGGCGCGTGCTTGGCGTGCCGTTGCAGGTCGCGACGGTGGAGCGGGCCGATGTCTTTGAGCGCAGATTGGCCGAGGCCTACTCGCAGGCGAATCAGTCGGCCGCGTATGTCGCCGACAATCTCGAGCAGGACATGGATCTGTCCCGGCTGGTGCAGGAGATGCCCCAAATAGAGGATCTGCTCGATGCCGAGGACGATGCGCCGATCATCCGCATGATCAATGTTCTTCTCACCCAGGCCTTGCGCCAGGGCGCCTCCGACATTCACATCGAACCCTACGAAAGCCGTTCCGTGGTCCGGTTTCGCCTCGATGGCACCTTGCAGAATGTCGCCGAACCGCACCGGGCCCTGCACGCGGCGATGCTCTCGCGCATCAAGATCATGGCGAATCTGGATATCGCCGAAAAGCGCCTGCCGCAGGATGGCCGCATCTCGCTACGCCTCGCCGGACGGCAGATTGACGTGCGCGTGGCGACCCTGCCAACGGGTTTCGGCGAACGCGCGGTGCTGCGCCTCCTGGACAAGGAAGGCGGCAAGCTGGAGCTCACCAGCCTGGGGATGGAGGACGCGACGCTGGCGAAGGTGGACCAGATCATTCACCAGCCGCACGGCATCGTGCTGGTAACCGGCCCGACGGGGTCCGGCAAGACCACCACGCTTTACGCCGCACTTTCTCGCATTGATTCGCGGGGTTTGAATATCATGACCGTAGAGGACCCGATCGAGTACGAACTCGATGGCGTCTCGCAGACCCACGTGAACCCGAAGATCGACATGACGTTCGCGCGTGCGTTGCGCTCCATACTGCGACACGACCCGGACGTCATCATGATCGGGGAGATCAGGGACCTCGAAACCGCCCAGATCGCGGTGCAGGCAAGCCTGACGGGGCATCTGGTGCTCGCAACGCTGCACACCAACGACGCCGTAAGCGCCACCACCCGGCTGGTGGATATGGGAGTCGAGCCATACCTGCTGTCATCGAGCCTGCTCGGTGTTCTTGCGCAGCGGTTGGTGCGCAAGCTCTGCGCTGAGTGCAAAGTCGGCTACAGGCCCACCGCAGTCGATATTGCGGAACTCGGGACCCAGTTCTCGCAGGAGAAGCTGTACGGGCCGGGAGGTTGCGAAGCGTGCAGCGGCACGGGCTACGCCGGACGCACCGGAATCTACGAACTCATGACCGTCGATGAGGAAGCCAAGCGCTTGATCCACGAGGCTGCATCCGAGCATTTGTTGCGTGCGCACGTGTTGAGCCGTGGGATGCGCGGACTGCGGCAGGATGGCCTGCGTTGGCTGTTTTCGGGCGTAACCTCGCTGGAGGAAGTGGTCCGGGTGACTCGTGAGTCCTGAGCACGAGGGACCGCAGGCGCAGGGTTGATGCATGCCAGCGTTCAGCTACGTGGCCATCGATGCGCAGGGCCGGACCAAGCGCGGCATCATCGAGGCGGAAGCACCGCGGCAGGCACGGACAGAGCTCCGGAACGCCGGCCTGGTCCCGGTCGAGATGGGCGCGATCGACTCGGAATCGGCGGCCAGCGGACCGAGGCGCCTGCTGTCGCGCCGCCATCGCCTGTCGGGTGCGGAACTTGCTCTGATCACGCGCCGTTTCGCGATGTTGCTCGAATCGGGACTGACGGTCGAGGAATGCCTTGACGCCCTCATCGAGCAGGCGCACAACGAGGCCAGCGGGCGCACGCTGGTGACCGTCCGCGCGGAAGTGCTCGCCGGGCACGGGTTGGCCGCGGCGCTCGATCGGCACCCGTTGTCGTTTCCCCATATCTACCGCGCCCTGATAGGGACGGGCGAGCAGTCCGGAGAGCTTACGAGCGTCATGCTGCGCCTGGCCGATTACCTCGAGGCACGCCAGGCGCTGAGGCAAAGCGCGGGGCTTGCCCTGCTTTACCCCGCCATCGTCGCGGTCATAGCGCTGCTTATCGTGGTGGGGCTGCTCACCTATGTCGTACCGCAGGTGGTCCAGGTATTCGAGAATAGCCGCCAGCAACTGCCGTTTTTGACACGCGCATTGTTGTGGATGAGCAGCGCGCTGCAAGGCAAACTGCTGTTCGTGGGCATTGCGGCCGTGGCAGTTGCGATTTCAATCCGTGCGGCCTGGGCCCGCGAACGGACGCGGGAAAAGTGGCAGGCGATACTGCTGCGGCTGCCGATCCTCGGACCATTGGCGCAAGGGATCGATACAGCGCGGTTTGCCAGCACGCTTGCGATCCTGGTGGGCAGCGGAGTGCCGCTGCTGCAGGCGCTGGTCGCGGGCGCCAGGGTCCTGAACAATATTCCGTTGCGCAAGGCGGTCGAGGAGACGGTGCGCCTGGTGCGGGAGGGAAGCAGCCTGCACCGCGCTTTGGCCAGCCGCAAGCTTTTTCCCGCGATCTTCATCCACCTGATTTCCTCAGGTGAAGCGAGCGGTCGCTTGGCGCACATGTTGTCCCAGGCGGCAAGGCACCAGGAACTCGAAAACGAAACCAGGATCCGTTTGATGACCGGGATACTGGAGCCGGCGGTGATCGTGGTGATGGGCGTTGTGGTTTTGCTGATCGTGCTCGCGATCCTGCTGCCGATCATCGAGATGAACGCGCTGGTCGGGGTGTGACGGGTCTCAGCCCGCCCTCAGGGGCAACGTTCGCACCCTTCTGCCTGTCGCGGCGTGGATCGCGTTGCACACGGCCGGTGCGATGGGCGGTACCCCGATCTCGCCAACGCCTCCGAGCACATCGGGCGAGCCGTTGATCAGGTGCACCTCTACTGCCGGCATTTCGTCGAACCGTAGCAGAGGGTAATCGTGAAAATTGGAGTTTGTCGCAGCCCCAGTTTCGAACGCGATCCGGCCGTGCAGCGCGGCGGTCAGCCCGAATGCGATGCCACCCTCAATTTGAGCCGCCACCCCTTCAGGGTGAACCGCGAAGCCGCAGTCCACCGCACTGACAACGCGACTCACGCTCACGGATCCATCGTTCGATACCGTGACATCGGCCACCATCGCAACGAAACTTCCGTAGCAGGCATGCACCGCAACGCCTCGTCCCTGCCCGGCGCCTTTTGGCGGCGGCCCGGCCTTTGCGACCGCGAGCTTGAGAACGCCGAGATGCCTCGGCGCGTCAGCGAGCAGGTTCTGCCGCAGCAATGCCGGATCGCGGCGAGTTACCGCGGCGATCTCGTCGATAAAACACTCCACGGCGAATGCGTTGTACGAGTTCCCGACGGAACGCCAGAAGCCCAGCCGTATCGGCAGATCGGCCCGGACATACTCCACCTGCAAGTCCGGCACGCGATAGGGTGTCTCCTTCGCGCCCTCGACTGCGGTCGGATCCACGGATTCCCGGAAGTTCGGGTCTTGCCGAAGGATGGACGGCGCCACAACGCGATGCCGCCATGCGATTGGCAACCCGTCGTCGGTGAGACGCGCCTCCAGACGGTGGATCGAGCAGGGACGATACCAGTCGTGCTGCAGATCGTCATCGCGGGTCCACACCACCTGTACGGGCCGCCGCGCTAATTTGGATAGGTCCACGGCCTCTGTCACAAAATCGTCGGCGACGCGTCGACCAAAACCGCCGCCCGCAAGCGTGACGTTTACCGCGACCTTGTCCGGAGTCAACCCCAGGCGGCGTGCGGCCGAGTCGCGTGCTCCCGCCGGCGCCTGCGTCGGCGCCCAAATAGTGCATCCGCCTTCGCGGACATCGGCGGTGCAGTTCATCGGCTCCATCGTGGCATGCGCAAGGTAGGGCAGCCGGTACTCGGCGCGTATGAGCCTGCCTGGTCCATCGAGTCCCGCTGCGCCTCTGCCCTCGCGCCGTGCCACGGCACCTTCCTGCTGCAAGCGCTCGTCCAGATGAGCGTCAATCGATTTCGTGTTCCATATCGCGTGCGGACCGCGATCCCAGTCGACCTGCAGGGCCTGCCGGCCGAGGATCGCAGCATGCGTATGGTCTGCGAGAACGGCCACGCCCTGTTCAATTTGGACGACATCGCGGACCCCGGGAACCGCCTTTGCGGCGGTGGCATCGAAGCGGCGTACTTTTCCGCCTATGGTCGGACAGCGGGCAATCGTAGCGAATAACATGCCCGCCACGCGCACATCGATTCCGTAGCGCGCGGTACCGTTTATTTTCGCCGGCAGGTCCAGACGCGGCATGGTCTTGCCGATATGCCTGAATTCCGTGATGGGCCTGAGCGCTGGCTTCGAAGGAATCGTGCGGCGTCCTGCGGCACGCACCAGCGCACCGAAAGCGAGCCGGCGGCCGCTGGACGCGTGCAGAACATGACCGTGCTCGGCACGGCACTGTGCCGGCGATACACCGAATGCCTCCGCGGCCGCGCCAACCAGCATTTCCCGAGCTGCAGCGCCCGCCGCCCGCAGTTCGGCATA
This sequence comes from Betaproteobacteria bacterium, assembly GCA_031409355.1. Taxonomy (GTDB): domain Bacteria; phylum Pseudomonadota; class Gammaproteobacteria; order Burkholderiales; family SG8-39; genus RBG-16-66-20. The sequence continues at coordinate 15,170 of JANNXB010000200.1, forward strand.
CGAACCTTTTACGCTCGCGCTGACGCCGGTCAGTTGGTTGCCAAACGCGTCATCCGCCGGGGCTTGCACAATTTTCAGCCGATTCGGGTCAGCGCCCAGTTCATCGACAATGACCATGGGTAGCGTCGTTGCGACACCCTGGCCCATATCTGTTTTCGAGAGCCAGATCGTCACCAGGCCGGTGTCGTCAATCGCGACGAACGCCCCCGGCGCGAAGGGTTGCTCACGCGGGGGGACGATCCGGCGCCGCCGCTCGTCACGGCCGCCGAGGCGGAATCCCCCATAGATGCCGACACCGAACGCGGCGGTACCCGCGATGCCGGCCAGCAACAGCTCGCGCCGCGTGATCCGGAACAAGCGCCCGGGCGTCACCGGTTCCGCGCCGCTCGATGTATCGCGCGGCGAATCCGCTGGTAGGTTCCGCAACGGCACAGCACGCCATTCATTGTCGCGTTCACTTCCTCGTCAGTCGGTGCGGGCTTCTCCGCGAGGAGCGCTGCCGCGGCCATGATCTGCCCGCTCTGGCAGTAGCCGCATTGGGGCACCGACTCGGCAATCCACGCCTGCTGCAACGGGTGCAGCAA
>JANNXB010000201.1:0-6729 GCA_031409355.1 Betaproteobacteria bacterium
GGGGAGACGCGGTTAGAATGGCGCCTGAACCGGAGCGGAAGGAAGCAACGACATGAAGATTCTCCTGGCGGTGGACGGCTCGAAATTCTCTCTCGACGCGGTGGACTGCCTGATCGAGCACGCGGACTGGTACCGCGGCAAGCCGGCGGTAGAGCTGGTCACGGTGCACCTGCCGGTGCCCAAGCTGCCGGGCATGGGCATGGCGGTGGGCAAGAACCAGATCCAGCGCTACTACGAGGAAGAGGGCGAAGCCACGCTGGCGATGGCGAAAAAGAAGCTGGGCGCGGCCGGAATCGAGTTCAAGGCGAGCGTCCTGGTCGGGCAGGTTGCTGAATCGATCGTGCAGCATGCGGCGAAGGCGCGCTGCGACCTGATCTTCATCGGCAACCAGGGCCGCACCGCGGCAGCCAACATGGTGATCGGCTCGACCGCCACAAAGGTGCTGCAACTCTCCAAGGTGCCGGTACTCCTCGTCAGATGAAGCCTTCGCTCGCCGCCGGCCTCGCGTTCTCCAAGCGCGTGCGGGTGGACGAGTCGCGCTGCATTTCCTTCATGGGCCGGGAAAACATGGTCTATGCCACGCCGCGCATGGTGAGCGACGTCGAGTACGCCTGCCGCGACTACCTTTTGGCGCACCTGGACGAAGGCGAAGATTCCGTCGGCGCGCATGTCTCCATCGACCACCTGGGCGCGACGCCGCCGGGTGCGGAAGTGACGATCGAGGCGCGCATTACGGCGGTGGAGAAGCGGCGCGTGACGTTCGAATACAGCGTCAAGGATCCGTTGGAGGAGGTCGGGCGCGGGACCCACGTGCGTTTCGTGGTCGACACTGCGAAATCACGGGAGCGTTTGGCCGCGAAACGGGCCAGGCTGGACGCGCAGATCAAGTAAAATCCGCAGTCTGATCATGCGGATAGCATTCCTCATGGCGTTTGCGGCCACTGCTGCTTTCGCCCAATCTCCCAAAGACGCGCCCAAGGGTCCTCCTCCGGCGATGCCGGTGAAGGCAGCGGCCGCGCGCGTCGCGCCCGCGATGGACGAGGTGAGCGCGGTCGGCACCCTGCGCGCCGACGAGGCTGTGACGATTCGCCCGGAGATCGCCGGGCGCGTGGTGGAATTCCGCTTCAGCGAGGGCCAGGCGGTGGCGCGCGGCTCGGTGCTGGTGAAGCTCGACCAGGCGGAACTCGCAGCGGTGCTCGCCTCCAGCACGGCGCAGGCGCAGCTGGACAAGGCCCGCCTGGAGCGCTCCGAGGACCTGCACAAGAAAAGTTTCATCAGCCAGCAGGCGCTGGATGAGTCGCGCTCCAACCACGCGCGCTCGCTCGCCAAGCAGCACGAGGACGCCGCCAGGCTGGCGAAGACCGAGATGCGCGCCGCCTTCCCGGGCGTCGCGGGCCTGCGCCAGGTGAGCGAAGGCCAGTACGTCGCCGCCGGCACCGACATCGTGCGGTTGGAGAAAATCGACCAGCTGAAGCTCGATTTCCGCGTGCCCGAGTCCTTCATCGGCAAGCTCAAGGCCGGCCAGGCGCTTAAGGTGGCGGTCGACGCCTATCCCGGCCTGTCCTTCGCGGGCAGCGTCTTCGCCATCGAGCCCGGCGTCGATGAGCAGACCCGGACCATCCTGCTGCGCGCGCGCGTCGCCAATCCGGATTTGAAGCTGCGCCCGGGCATGTTCGGGCGCGTGCAGGTGCAGCTCGGCGTGCGGGAAAAGGCGATCTGGATCCCGGAGGCGGCAATCGTGCCCAAGGGCCAGGACACGACCGTCTATCGCGTGATCGATGGAAAAGTGGACGTGGTGCGCGTGATGACCGGCGTGCGCAAGGTCGGCGAGGTTGAGATCGTCAAGGGCCTGAGCGAGGGGGACATGGTCGTCACCGAGGGCACGCAGAAGGTCGGTCCCGGTTCATCGGTAATGCTCATGAAAAATGAGATGAAAAAGTAGATGCAGCTCCCCGAGCTTTGCATCAAGCGTCCCGTCTTCGCCACGGTCATGAGCCTGATGATCGTGCTGATCGGCGTGATTTCGTTCCAGCGCCTGACGGTGCGCGAGTACCCGAAGATCGACACGCCGGTGGTGTCAGTGCGCACCGTCTACAAGGGCGCGAGCCCGCAGGTGATGGAATCCCAGATCACCCAGCCGCTCGAGGATTCGATCTCCGGCATCGAGGGCGTGCGCTCGGTGAAGTCGGTATCGCGCGAAGAGGTGTCGCAAATCACGGTCGAGTTCGTGCTCGAGCGCAACGTCGATTCCGCCTCCAACGACGTGCGCGACCGCGTGGCCCGCGTGCGGGCGCTGCTGCCGGCGGCGGCCGACGATTCGGTGGTCTCCAAGATCGAGGCGGACGCCCAGGCCATTCTCTGGATGCGCCTCTCGAGCGAGAAGCACAGCCCGCTGGAACTGTCCGATTACGCCGACCGCTATGTCGCCGACCGCATGAAGACGCTTCCCGGCGTCGCCTCGGTGATCATCGGCGGCGAGCGGCGCTACGCGATGCGCCTGTGGATCGACCGCGACCGGCTCGCCGCCTACGGCCTGACGCCGGCCGATGTCGAGAACGGCCTGCGCAAGCAGAACGTGGAGATTCCCTCCGGCCGCATCGAATCGGCGCAGCGCGAATTCACGGTGCTGACGGAAGCCGACCTGCGCACGCCGGCGCAGTTCGACGAGATGATCCTCACCGAATCGCGCGGCTACCCGGTGCGGCTGCGCGATGTCGGGCGCGCGCAGCTGGGGGCGCTGGACGAGCGCAGCGTGCTGCGCGTCAACGGCAACCCGGCGGTGGGACTGGGCATCGTCAAGCAGTCCACCGCCAACACGCTTTCGGTGGCGAACGCGGCCAAGGCCGAGCGCGAGCGCCTGCAGGGCGTCCTGCCCGAGGGGATGTCGCTGCAGGTGGCGTTCGACTCCTCGGTGTTCATCGAGCGCTCCATCGACGGCGTCTACCGCACCATGATCGAGGCGGTCCTGCTGGTGATGCTGGTGATCTTCGTCTTCCTGCGCTCGGTGCGCGCGACGCTGATTCCGTTCGTCACCATCCCGGTGTCGCTCATCGGCGCGTTCTTCTTCCTGTTCGTGATGGGATTCTCGGTAAACGTCTTGACTTTGCTGGGCCTGGTGCTCGCCATCGGCCTGGTGGTGGACGACGCCATCGTGGTGCTGGAGAACTGCCACCGCCACGTCGAGATGGGCAAGGAGCCGCGCCAGGCCTCGATCGACGGCTCGAAGGAAATCGCCTTCGCGGTGATCGCGATGTCGCTCACGCTGGCGGCGGTGTTCGCGCCGCTCGGCTTCATGACCGGCAACACCGGGCGCCTGTTCACCGAGTTCGCATTGACAGTCGCGGCGGCGGTGGCGGTCTCGGGCGTGGTCGCGCTAACGCTCACGCCGATGATGTGCTCGAAGATCCTGCAGGCGCATGAAAGCCATGGCCGTGCCTACCAGGCGATGGAGCGCTTCTTCACCGGCATGACGCAGGGCTACCGGCGCTCGCTCGGCGTGGTGCTGAAGTACTGGTGGGCGGTGGCGATTGCCTTCGCGCTGATCGTCGCCTCGGCGGCGCTGCTCTACCGGTCCCTGAAATCGGAACTCTCGCCGCTGGAGGACCGCGGCTTCTTCCTCTCGCTGATCATCGCGCCCGAGGGCGCCTCGATGGCCTACACCGACGGCTACATGCGCCAGGTCGAGGGCCTGTTCTCGAAGGTGCCGGAGATCAAGTCCTACTTCACGGTGGTGGCGCCGGGGCTGGAGCGGCCCAACCCGGTGAATTTCGGCATTGCCTTCAGCCAGCTGGTGCCGTGGGAGGAGCGCACGAGGAAAACGCAGCAGATCACCGCGGAGCTCGGCCCGAAGATGTTCGGCGGCATGCCGGGCGTGCTCGCGTTTCCGGTCAACCCGCCTTCGCTCGGCCAGAGCTTCCGCAACCCGCCGGTGCAGTTCGTGGTGCAGGCGAGTTCCTACGAGGCGCTGGAGAAGATGACGGACGCCCTGCTGGCGAAAGCGCGCCAGTCGAAGGCGCTAATGAACCCCGATACCGACCTGCGCCTGAACAAGCCGCAGCTCGCGGTGGACATCGACCGCGAGAAGGCCGCTTCGATGGGCATCGACGTCGAAACCATCGGCCGCACCTTGGAAACGCTGCTCGGCGGCCGCCAGGTGACGCGTTTCAAGAAGGAAGGCAAGCAGTACGACGTCATCCTCCAGCTCGAAGCCAAAGATCGCGACACGCCGAGCGACCTTACCTCCATCTTCGTCCGCGCACGCGATGGACGGCTGGTGCAGCTCTCCAACCTGGTCAAGGTGCGCGAGACCGTCGGCCCCAAGGAACTCAACCACTTCAACCGGCTGCGCGCGACGATCCTCACGGCCAACGTCGCGCCCGGCTACACGCTGGGCGAGGCGCTGCAGTTCCTCGAGGGCGCGGCGAAGGAAGTGCTGGATTCGAGCGCTCGCACCGAACTCGATGGCCCCTCGCGCGAATTCAAGGAGTCGGGCGCCGCGCTGCTCTTCACCTTCGTGCTGGCGCTCGCCTTCATCTACCTGGTGCTCTCGGCGCAGTTCGAGAGCTTCGTCTCGCCGTTCGTCATCATGCTCACGGTGCCGCTGGCGATGACCGGCGCGCTCGCCGCGTTGAAGCTCACCGGCGGCACGCTGAACGTCTATTCGCAAATCGGCCTGGTGATGCTGATCGGCCTCATCACCAAGCACGGCATCCTGATCGTGGAATTCGCCAACCAGTTGCGGACCAAGGGCATGAACGCGGCCGAGGCCGTCACCGAGGCCGCGACGCTGCGCCTGCGGCCGATCCTGATGACCACCGGCGCGATGGTGCTGGGCGCCTTGCCGCTCGCGCTGGCGAGGGGCGCCGGCGCCGAGGCGCGCCAGCCGATCGGCTGGGTCATCGTCGGCGGGCTGCTGCTCGGCACCGTCTTCACCCTGTTCGTCATCCCGACGGCCTACATGCTGCTCACGGGCCGGCAGCGCAGGGTGCTCGCGCATGAGCCAGCTGCTGCGGAATGACACCGCGCTGGTAACCGGCGCCGCGCAGGGCATCGGCCAGGCGATCGCGCGCGCGATAGAGGAGCAAGGCGGGAAGGTTCTTGCGGTTGACCGGCAGGACTTTGATCTTTCTCTGCCCGGATCTGCTCTTTCCCTTGTGGAAACGGCAATCAAGAAGCTCAAAAAAATATCGTTGTTTGTTCATACTGCGTCTCCGCCGCGCACGGAATCCCAGACCGCGCTCGCCGTGACTGAAGCGCAGTGGCGCGAGATGCTCGAAGTCAACCTGAATTCCGGCTTCCTCATCGCCCAGGCACTCGGCAATCACATGCGCGAAAAGAAGATCCCCGGTCGCATGCTGTTCGTCACTTCGCTGCATGCGGACTCGCCGCGCAACCTGCCGCACTACAGCGCCTCGAAGGCCGGGCAGACCATGGTGATGAAGGAACTGGCGCGCGCCCTCGGGCCCCATGGCATCCGCGTCAACGCCATCGCCCCCGGCGCGGTTCCGGGCGCGGGCTTCAATGGCTCGCCGGACCTGTTGGATAAAATCGCGCTAAAGCGCGTCGGCAAGCCGGCGGACATCGCGCCGATGGCGGTGGCGATCCTGTCCGAGAAATACGGCGCCTATATGACTGGCTCGACGGTGGTCGTGGACGGCGGGCTGGCGCTGTACAACTGGCTCGACGCCGCATCCTGAAGCACATATACTGGCACATATATCTCGCTTCAAGGGTTCGCCATGGGACAGGTCACCATCTATCTGGATGCAGGGACCGAGAAGAAGGCGCGCGCGGCGGCGCGCGCGGCGCGTTTGTCTCTGAGCAAGTGGGTGGCGGTTCGGATCGATCACAGCACGCGCGCGGAATGGCCAGCGTCCTTTCGCGCGCTTGCCGGGGCCTGGGAAGACGCTCCGACAGCGGAGCAGATTCGGGCGACGTACGGTCGCGATATCCCGCGTTCGCGTTTGAAATGACGTACTTGCTGGATACAAACGTCGTTCTGGATTACTTTGGCGCCAGGGGAAACGTCGCGGCGAAGATTCTTGCCGTGCCGCCGGGTGGAATCGCGCTACCGGCCATTGCTGCCTATGAAGTATGGGTCGGCGTTCTTGGATCCCAGAACCTGGCTCGGCGTCGGGCACAATTCGAGCACTTTCTGGAGACGATCGAAGTCTTGCCGTTTGACGACGCGATCGCCCGCAAAGCTGCGCAGATCCACCGTCAACTTGCAACCCGAGGCGAGTCAATCGGGCCGCTCGATACTCTCATCGCCGGGACTGCTCTCGCCAGCGGTGCGACGCTGGTGACACGCAATTTGCGCGAATTTGAGCGCGTTCCCGGCCTGAACGTCGTGAACTGGTACGACTGAGACCGATGCAGAGATTTTCTGGCGATTGATATGAGGTTATCCGTCGCCCGTCTCGCCGCTGCGGCCCTGCTCCTGCGGGCGGACCGCGTCATCGAATGAAGAGCAGATATCTCGTCCGCCAGGCCGACGTCGCGCCGTACTCGCCCGCAAACCATACGGGCACGAAGAACTTCCGCCTGATCGGACCGGAGACGGTCGGCGCGAAGCAGGTCGAGATGCTGATCGGCGAACTGGAGCGCGGCAAGGGCGCGCTGCCGCACGCGCACCCGGGCATCGAGCAGGTCTGCTACCTGCTCGAAGGCGAGGCGCATGTCGAGGTCGCGGGCGAGAGGTTCGAGATGAAGCCAGGAGAGGCTTGCTTC
>JANNXB010000202.1:0-11310 GCA_031409355.1 Betaproteobacteria bacterium
GATGATGGCGCCGACTTTCGGCACCATGGCCATCAGGATCAGGAAGGCGCCGCCGAAGGCCACCACGAAGCGGCTGCCCACGCCGGTGAGCGAGATCACGCCGATGTTCTGCGAATACGAGGTGAGCGCCATGCCGCCGAAGACCGCGGAGATCGCCGAGCCGAGCCCGTCGTTCGACACCGCGCCGCGGATGCGCCAGCCCTCCTGCGGCACGCCGACGATGCGCGATACCGCGAGCGTGTGGCCGGTCGTCTCGACCGCAGTGGCGAAGAAGCACACCACCACCGTGAGCACGGCGATCATGCCGGGCCACTCCAGCCCGCCATAGGGAAAGAATTTCGGCACCGTCACCCAGTCGGCCTTCATCACCGTGCCCATGTCCATCATGCCGAACGCGGCGGCAACCACGTAGCCGATCACCATGGTGATGAACAGCGACAGCGCGCGCACGAAACCCTTCGAGAAGCGCGTGATCACCAGGATCAGCAGGATCATCAGCGCCGCAAGCCCTATGGTCAGCGGCTTGGCGAACGCCGGCGTGCCGAACCCCGAGGCGACATTGATGCCGATCTTCATCAGGCCGGTGCCGATCAGCAGGATGGTGGTGCCGGTGACGATCGGCGGGAAGAAACGGTGCAGCTTGCCGATCAGCGGGCTCCAGGCGAACTGCACCGCCCCGCCGATGATCAGCGCGGTCATCGCCGCGGCGAGGCTGATTTCTTTGGAAATCGCCACGATCGGGCCGATGAAGATGTAGAACACCCCCATCACGATCGGCAGCCGCGGGCCGATGAAGCCCAGGCCCAGGGCCGAGATCATGGTGGCCACGCCGCAGCCGATCATGGTGCCGCTAAGCATTGCGATGCGCGTCTCCTCCGGCAGGTTCAGCAACCGCGCGACGATCAGCGGGCCGCCGACCATCGCGGTGAACATCACCAGCACGTGCTGGATGCCGAACAGCGACGTCTTGAGCGGCCCGGGGTAGTCGTTTAGCTCCAGATCGAGCTTGGCGAAGCCGCGATCGCTGCCGTGCACTGCCGATGCCTGGTCACTCATGGTGTTCCCCCTTTGATGAATGTCCGCCAGCTTCCGAGGCTGGTGATGTCCCGCGCCCCTTTGGTGGCGTAGGTCTCGCAAAGAAATCCCTTCACCTGCTGCCCGTCTTCCAGCGTAACCGTGCCAATGCCGAGCGGCGCCGGAATCCCGTCCACGAAGCTGCCGAAGGCAGCCGGCGGCACGTCCCACACTTCGACTTCGATCGCCGCGCCGTCTTCCTCGCGAATCATGCCTGGCCGCGGCGGCTTGAAATCGGCAAGCGCAAACAGCCGGTAGTTCGGCGCAGTGCGGCACTTGCGCGCCAGGCGCGCGCCGCGCTCGAGGAGCTCGCGGTTCAGCGGCAGGCCCGACATATGGGCGCCACAGACGGCAAGCGGAATCGTGGTTTTCGATTTTTCAGGGACTTTTTCCCCTGGCAAAGGCAACCCGGTCGCCCCCATCGTCTTCACCATCGCCCGTTGCGCAATCTGTCCAAGCTCGCAGAGCGCCTCATCCGAGAACGCTGGCGCGGCAAGCGTCGCGCCGAACGGCAGGCGGTTCTTCTGGAACCCCGCCGGCACCGCGATCGCCGCGAGATCGAGCAGGTTCATGAAATTCGTGTAGTAGCCCAGATTGCTGTTTAGCTTGATCGGATCGGCCTCGACCTCGGCAATCCTGTAGATGGTCCCCGCCGTGGGCGTCACGAGGACATCGATCGAGTCCCACACGGGCGCCGTCTGGCGGCGCAACGCCTTGAGGCGGTAATAGGCCGTGAAGGTATCGATGGCGCTGTGGCGCGTGGCGCCTGCCGTAATGCTGCGGGTCACCGGATGCAGCGCCTCGGGCGTCTTTTCGAAGAACTCGCGGATTCCGACGTAGCGCTCGGCGACCCAGGGGCCCTCATAGAGCAGCCGCGCGGTCTCCAGGAAGGGGGCGAAGTCGATGCATGTTTTTTCAGCTCCCAGCGAAACAAGTTTTTCAACAAAGGAAGCAAACAACGTTTGCGCATCCGAGTTGCCAAAAAACTCAAGTTGACTGTCGCGGGGAACGCCGATGCGGCAGCCGGCGAAGGAATGCGGCATGGCGCGGGCAGGCGATGCCGCGTGGCGCGAGAAGGGATCGGCGGCATCGAAGCCGCGCGCGCTGCGCAGGACCTGCGCGGCATCCGCTGCAGTGAGCGCGAAAATGGAGACGCAATCGAGCGAACGGCAGGCCGGCACCACGCCGCTGGTGCTTAGCAGGCCCTTGGTCGGCTTGAGCCCCACCAGGTTGTTGAACGCGGCCGGTACCCGGCCCGATCCCGCGGTATCGGTGCCAAAGGAAAAGCTCACCAGGCCCGCGGCCACCGCCACCGCGGAACCCGAGCTCGAGCCGCCCGGCACGTAGTCCGGGTCGAAGCTGTTGCCGGGCACGCCGTAGGGCGAGCGCACGCCGACCAGACCGGTGGCGAACTGGTCGAGGTTGGTCTTGCCGATGAGGATCGCACCAGCGTCGAGCAGCCGCTGCACCGCGAACGCGCTGTTGTTGGCGACGAAGGAGAATTCCCGGCAGCCCGCCGTGGTCGGGTGGCCCGCGAAATCGATGTTGTCCTTGATGGCGAAAGGGATGCCGTACAGCGGCAGGCCCTGCGGCCCGCGCTGCTCCAGCTCGGCCGCGCGCGCCAGCAGTTCGGCCTCCGGCAGGCGGTGGATCCAGACCTTGTCGTCGCCGCGCCGCGCGAGGCGCTCGAGCAGGCCTTCGACCAGCTGGGTCGGGCGCAGGCTGCCGGCGTGGTAGCGCGATGCCAGCCCGTCCAGATCGAGTGATTCCTTCGCGCCCAGCACCCGAGGCCCTCCCTGAATCTGGTATACAAGATAGTGTACCGCGTTCCGTGGCGGGAGGGTAAAATCCGCGCATGGCGAACGCCGCCAAGCTGGTTGCCAACCTGTACCGCGATTCGGTATCGCTTATGCAGCTCTCGGCAAGCCTCGCCGCTCGCCCGGGCATCGAGCAGGCCTCGGCGATCATGGCCACGCCCGCCAACCTGGAGCTGCTGGCCGCGGCCGGCCTCGATCGCGGCAGGCTTTCCCCCAGCCCAAACGACCTGCTGATCGCCGTGCGCGGCAAGAATGCCGCCGAGCTGGAGGCCGCGCTCGCCGCCGCCGTGTCGGAACTCGAGAAACCGCCGGTGGTGGCCGCGGGCGGCGGCCCTGCCCCGATGCCATTGCGCAGCCTGCAGATGGCGTTTTCACAGGCGGCCGCGCCGAGCCTCGCGCTCATCTCCACGCCGGGCGAGTATGCCGCCGCAGAGGCGATGAAGGCACTGCGTCTCGGTTTGAACGCGATGCTGTTCAGCGACAACGTAGCGGTGCGCGACGAAGTCGAACTCAAGCGCTATGCGCGCGACCACGGCCTGCTGGTGATGGGGCCGGACTGCGGCACGGCGATCATCCAGGGCATTCCGCTCGGCTTCGCCAACGCGGTGCGGCGCGGCGAGATCGGCGTGGTAGGCGCCTCGGGCACCGGGACCCAGCAGGTGACCTGCCTCGTGCATCAACTCGGCGCCGGCATTTCCCACGCCATCGGAACCGGCGGCCACGATTTGAGCGCGCAGGTCGGCGGCATCACCATGCTGCAGGCCATCAAGGCGCTGGCGGCGGATCGCGGAACGAAAGTGATCGTGCTGGTGTCGAAACCTCCGTCGCCCGAGGTCGCGCGCAAGGTGCTGGCGGCGGCGCGGCGCTGCGGCAAGCCAGTGGTGGTGAATTTCGTCGGCGCACCTTCCGGGAGCATCGGCGGCGGAAATCTGCATCAGGCAGACACGCTGGAGGAAGCTGCATTGGCTGGCGTCGCGCTTTCACGCGGGAAAAAACCTTCCGCAGTTGTTCAAAAGAGAAAAGCCTTCAAGCTTCCGCGCCTGTCTGCGCGCCAGCGTTACGTGCGAGGTCTCTTCAGCGGCGGCACCTTCTGCTACGAGGCTTCGATGCTCCTCGGCGCGGCGCTGGGCGAGGTTCGGTCGAATGCCCCCGTGGATCCGCGCATGCGCCTCGCCGATGTGCACAAATCCAAAGGCCACACCCTCGTCGACCTGGGCGACGATGAATTCACGCGCGGCCGGCCGCATCCGATGATCGATCTGCGCCTGCGCAACGAGCGCATTCTCACGGAGGCGCGCGATCCGGAAGTCGCCGTGATCCTGCTCGACGTGGTGCTCGGCTATGGCGCACATCCGGACCCGGCCGCCGAACTCGCGCCGGTGCTCGCGAAGGCGCGCGCCGCCGCGCGCAAGGCCGGCCGCAATCTCCCGGTCGTGGGATTTGTCTGCGGCACGGCAGACGATCCGCAGGGCCTGACGCGGCAGGAGGAGGCGCTGCGCGCCGCCGGGATGCTGTTGACCGGAAGCAATGCGCAGGCTGCGAGGCTTGCGGCCGCGATCGCGGGGCGCCGCCGGTGAGCGATCTTTTCAATGCGCCGCTGTCGGTCCTGAACGTGGGCCTGGATTCCTTCGCCGACGCGATCAAGCGCGTGGGCGGCACGGCGACCCAGCTCGAGTGGGTGCCGCCGGCCAACGGCGATCGCGCCGCGGGCAAGGCGCTGGCCAAGCTCGTCAACCACCCCGGCGTCGAAGCCGCCAATGCAAAGGCGGTTGAACGCCTGCTGGCGGCGCAGCCTCGCCTCACCGGCATCGGCGTTGCGGGCGATGTCCTGCCGCGCATGGGCCGGCGCATGATTCTGCACGCCGGACCGCCGATCGAGTGGGCCCGCATGTGCGGCCCGATGCGCGGCGCGATCGTGGGCGCGATCCTGTTCGAAGGTTGGGCGCGCAGCGCAAAACAGGCGCAGGCCATGGTTGCACGCGGCGGCATCGAATTCGCGCCCTGCCACCACCATTCGGCGGTCGGGCCGATGGCGGGGATCATCAGCCCCTCGATGCCGGTGTGGATCGTGAAGAATGCCGCGCACGGCAATGTCGCCTACAGCAACCTGAACGAGGGCCTCGGCAAGGTCCTTCGCTTCGGCGCCAACAGCCCGGAAGTTATCGCGCGCCTCGCCTGGATGCAGAAGACCCTCGCCCCGACGCTGCGCGCCGGCCTCGAGCGCCTGGGCGAACTCGAACTCAAGCCGCTGATGGCGCAGGCGCTGCACATGGGCGACGAAGTACACAATCGCAACGTCGCAGCCTCGGCGCTGCTGATCAAGAAGCTCGTGCCCGCGCTGCTCAAGAGCGGCGCGCCCGCAGCGGATGTCGCCTCGGTCATCGAATTCATCGCCGCCAACGACCATTTTTTCCTCAACATCTCCATGGCGGCGTGCAAATCGATGCTTGATGCCGCGCACGGCGTTGCGGGCAGCAGCCTGGTCACCGTGATGGCGCGCAACGGCGTGGATTTCGGCGTGCGGGTGAGCGGCCTGGGCAAGCGCTGGTTCACCGCGCCCGCGCCGGTGGTGAACGGGCTCTACTTCGCGGGCTACTCGATGGCCGATGCGGCGCCGGACCTGGGCGACAGCGCGATCACCGAGACCGCGGGCATCGGCGGCTTCGCCATGGCGGCAGCCCCGGCGATCGTCAGGTTCGTCGGCGGCAATGCGCAGGACGCGCTCGCCAATACCATGGCGATGACGCATATCACGCTAAGCCGCAATGCCGCATTCACGCTGCCGGCGCTGGATTTCGCGGGCACCCCCTGCGGCATCGACGCGCGGCGCGTCGTCGACACCGGCATTCTTCCGGTGATCAATACCGGCATTGCGCACAAGGCGCCGGGGGTGGGGCAGATCGGCGCCGGCGTCACGCACGCGCCGCTCGCCTGCTTCGTGCAGGCGGTCGGCGCTCTCTCGAGGCGGGTCAAGACCTGACCATGCCGCCGCCCAGGCTCGCGGTCCTCGCGATCGGCGGCAACGCGCTGATCCGCGACCGCGAGCACGAGTCGATCCCGGACCAGTACGAGATGGTGACGCGCATCGTGGCGCACATCGCGGCGATGGTCGAAGCCGGCTGGCAGGTGGTGGTGACCCACGGCAACGGCCCCCAGGTCGGATTCATCCTGCGGCGCTCGGAACTTTCCATCAACGAAGTGCCGCCGGTGCCGATGGACTACGCCGGCGCCGATATCCAGGGGGCGGTCGGCTGGATGTTCGTCAGGGCGCTGCGCAACGAGTTCCGCCGCCGCAGCATGCGGCAGCAGGCGGTCGCGGTGGTCACGCAGACGGTGGTGGACCATCGCGATCCGGCCTTCGCCGACCCGAGCAAGCCGATCGGCTCGCACATGGACGAAGCGAAAGCGAAGCGGCTGGCGAAAAAATATCATTGGACCGTGCGCGAGGACGCCGGGCGCGGCTGGCGCCGCGTGGTGCCTTCGCCCAAACCGCAGGCGATCATCGAGACCGAGGTGATCCGCCACCTGGCAGGCGCGGGCTACGTCGTCGTCGCCTGCGGCGGCGGCGGCATACCGGTGATCGAAGATGCGGCGGGCGACCTGCAGGGCGTCGAGGCGGTGATCGACAAGGATCTCGCCTCGAGCCTGCTCGCGCGCAGCCTGGGCGCGCAGGCGCTGGTCCTGCCGACCGGCGTGGAGAAAGTGGCGATCGATTTCAACAAACCGTCCCAGCGCTGGCTGGATCAGATGACGCTGGCCGAGGCCCGGCGGCACTACGCCGAAGACCAGTTCGACAAGGGCAGCATGGGCCCGAAAGTCGCCGCGTTGATCGATTTCATCGGCGGCGGCGGCAGCCTGGGCCTGATCACCAGCGCGCCCAACCTGACGCGCGCGTTGCAGGGCGAAACCGGGACCCGGGTCGTGGCCGACCGATAAGCGCGCCTCAGGCGCGCGACCAGCGCGCCTTGTAGACGACGTAGCCGGTCAATCCGCCGAAGACGGCAAGCCCGAGCGCGATGACGGCGAACAGCGCCCACAGCGGCCCGCCGGACTGCATCACCAGCGCGCCGCCTGCGATCACCACGGCCATGCGTGCCGTGCCGGCGAGCACCGGCTTGAGCATCTGCCCGGAGCCTTGCGAAGCGAAGTAGAGCGTGAGGCCGGCGCCGAACAGCGGATAGAACGGCGCCACGATGCTCAGGTACTGGCCGCCGATTTCCAGCACCGCCGGATCGTCGCTGAAAATCCGCACCCAGAGGTGGGGGAAGATCGCCACTGAACCGCCGACCACCAGGCAGACAAGGGCCGCCGCGCCGGTGCCGATCCAGGCGATTTTCTTCGCGCGTTCGCCCTGTCCGGCGCCGATATTCATTCCCACCATCACCACCAGCGCCTGGGCAATCGCGAACACGATCGGAACCTGCAGCAGCTCCAGGCGCACCCCCACGCCGAAGCCGGCCAGCGCCGCAGTGCCGAAGCGGGCGACGAAGCCCGTCAGAATGACCGTGGTCAGAATGGTTTGCAGCGGAGAAAGCAGGGAGATCGCGCCGACCCGCAGAATTTCCCGGAACAGGCGACCTTCAATCCGCAGATGCGCGCGCTGTGGCCGTAGCGCGCTGCGCCAGACCAATACCGCCATGGCGAGGCTCGCGAGTCCGAATGCAGTGACATAGGCAGTCGCGGCGCCCGCGATGCCGAGGCGCGGGAAGGGGCCCCAGCCAAGCGTGAGCGCGCCCGAGAGCGGAATGTGCACCAGTGAGGCGCAACCCAGTGCGAGCGCGGGCGCCAGCGTGTCGCCGCTGCCGCGCAGCAGGCTAGCCAGCGTGTTCGAGATCCAGACCAGCACCGCGCCGCCGAAAAGGACATGCGAGTAGGCGACCGCCTGCTCCAGGGCCTCGCCCCGGCCGCCGAGCAACACGTAGAGCGCCCGCCCCAAGCCGAGCAACAGCAGGGAATAGGCGAGTCCGGCGCAAAGCGCGATAACGATGGCGTGCACGACAAGTTTGCGCGCAGCATCCCGGTCGCCCGCGCCGACCGCGCGCGCGACCGCAGACGAGACGCCGCCGCCCATGGCGCCGGACGAGGTCATCTGCAGCAGCATCACCATCGGAAACACGAGCGCCAATCCGGCGAGGGAATCCGTTCCCAGGCGGCCGATGAAATACGTGTCGCCGACCGATACCGCCGTCGTGAACAGCGCCAGCACGATGCCCGGCGCCGCGAGCCGCGCGAGCGTCGGGATGATCGGCGCGGTGAGGAGGGGACTCATGCGCCGAGCGTAACGTAAACTCCGGGCCGATGCGTGTCGCTTTCACATTGCTCATCGCCCTGCTCGCCGGCTGTGGCGCCGACGATGTGGCGAACTGCGCGGCCCTGCGCCGCAGCGCGCCCGACAAGGCGCTGGAGCACTGCAACCGCGCGCTTGAGTCGCGGCTGGTCTGGAGCAAGGAGAAGGCGCGCGCGCGCCTGGATCGCGGCGCGCTGCTCGCCGATCGCGAGCAATGGGATGCTTCCATCGCCGACATCACGCGCGCGATCGATTCGGACCGGCTCACGCCGCCGCACCTGGTCGTCGCATACTTCGATCGCGGCACGGCGCGGTTGCGCAAGGGCGACCTGGACGCCGCCGTCGGGGACCTGGACGAGGCGATCCGGCTGGATCCCCTGTATGCCGATGCCTTCAGCAACCGGGCCCTGGCGTGGCGCATGAAAGGACAGCTCGAGCAGGCGCATGCCGATGCGAACGCCGCGCTCAGGATAACGCCGCGCCACGCGCGGGCGCTGCTGCAGCGGGGCTCCACCTATCTCGTCCAGGGCGACGGCGGCAAGGCGCTCGCGGACCTGAACGAGGCGATCCGCCTGGATCCCGGCCTGCAGGCGGCGTGGAATGTGCGCGGGCTGTTGCGCCGCGCGGCGCGGGATTGGGACGGGGCGCTGGCCGATTTCGACCAGGCCGTGAAACTCGCGCCGCGCAACGCCGCGGCGTTGCGCAACCGCGCCTCGGTGCTGGCGCTGAAGCGGGACTTCGACCGCGCGCTTGCCGACCTGGATGCGTCCCTCAAGTTCGATCCGCGCAGCGCCGAGGCGCTGCAACGGCGCGCCGCGATCTACGCCGAACGGGCGAAGTAGGAGGGATCAGGCGTTTATTCGACGACGATGTTGGCTTCCCGCGCCACCTTGCGCCATTTCTCGAAATCGGTTTTCACATAAGCGGCGAAGTCGGGTTGGCTCATGTCCATCACTTCCACGCCCATGCCGCGGTACTTCTCCCGAACCGAATCCACCGCCAGCGCCTTCTTCAACGCCGCGGTCAGCCTGGCGACCACCGGCGCCGGCATGCCCGCCGGGCCGAAGATGCCGGTGAAGGTGCCGACTTCGAAGTCCCTGACGCCAAGTTCGATCAGCGTCGGCACGTTCGGCAGCTGCGCCGAGCGCGTCCTCGAAGTGACGGCCAGCGCCTTCATGCGCCCCTCGCGGATGTGGCCGATCGAGGCGGAGAGCTGGTCGACCATGCCGTCCACCTGGCTGCCCAGCACGTCGGTGATCGCCGGGCCGCTGCCCTTGTAGGGCACGTGCAGCAGCGGCAGATTCGCCTGGCGCATCAGCAGTTCGAGCGCGAGATGATTCGAGGAACCGTTGCCGGCGGTAGCCACGCTCACGGGTGAATTTTTATTTTTTATGAAAGAAAGAAATTCCACCCAGTTCGTGGCGGGCGTTTTGGGCGCCAGCGTGATCACCATCGGCGTGGTCTGGATGGGACCGATCGCGGTGAGGTCTTTCACCGGATCGTAGGTGATGTTCTTGTACACCGCGGGCGCGTTCGTGATGGTGCCGCTGGAGCCCAGCAGCAGGGTGTAGCCGTCCGGCGGCGACTTCGCCACCTGCCCCGAGCCGGTCGTGCCGCCGGCGCCCGGCCGGTTCTCCACCAGCACCTGCTGGCCCAACGCTTCGCTTAGCGCCGCCTGCACGGTGCGCGCGGTGATGTCCACGTTGCCGCCCGGCGGCCAGGGAACGACGATGCGCAGCGT
The DNA here is from genome assembly GCA_031409355.1 of Betaproteobacteria bacterium. GTDB lineage: Bacteria > Pseudomonadota > Gammaproteobacteria > Burkholderiales > SG8-39 > RBG-16-66-20. The sequence goes on from JANNXB010000202.1 coordinate 9,920, forward strand.
CTTGTTGGGGAATTCCTGCGCCTGCAGCGAGCAGGAAAACAGGAACAGCAATGCGACGACGCTTCTCATGCGCTTCTCCTAGTCCGCCTTCGCGCCGGAAACCTTCACCACTTCGGCCCAGCGCGCCACTTCCTCGCGCAGAAGTTTGCCGAACTCTTCCGGCGTACCGCCCACCGGGTCGGCGCCCTGTTCAAGCATCCGCTTGCGCAGGTCGGCGTCGCGCGTGGCGCGCGTGGACGCCGCCGCCAGCGCCTGCACGATTTCCTTTGGCGTGCCCGCCGGCGCCAGCAGCCCGTACCAGACGGTGACGTTCAGGCCATCGACACCCGCTTCTTTCATGGTCGGCACATCGGGAAGCTGCGGGTCGCGCTTCGAACCGGTGGTGGCGAGCCCGCGCAGGCGGCCCGATTTCACATAGGCCTGGATTGCCGGGATATTGGCGAAGGACAGGTCCACCTCGCCCGCGATCAGCCCCGTGAGCGAAGGGGAGGTTCCCTTGTAGGGGATGTGCACGATGAAGGTCTTGGTGAGCAGCTTAAGCAGCTCCGCCGACATGTGCTGGGTGGTGCCGACGCCCGCGGAGGAGTAGTTGAGCTTGCCGGGGGACTTGCGCGCCATCTCGATCAGATCCTTTACGTTGGCGACCGGCAGCTTTGCGTTCACCACCAGCACGTTCGGGCTCTCGGAGAACACCGACACCGGCGCGAAGTCGCGCAGCACGTCGAACGGCAGCTTGGAGTAGAGCGACATGTTGATGGTCAGCGCCGCGGTGGTGAAAAGCAGCGTGTAGCCGTCGGCCGGCGACTTCGCCACCAGTTCGTTGGCGATGTTGGTGCCCGCGCCGGGCCGGTTCTCGACCAGGAACTGCTGGCCGAGGTACTCCGAGAGCTTTGGCGCCAGCATGCGGGCGTTGATGTCGACGCCGCCGCCGGGCGTGAAGCCGACGATGACCCTGACCGGGCGGGAGGGGTACTGCTGCGCGTTTGTTTTTTCACTTACGGAAATGAAAAATAAAAGCAGGATAAGCAAACGTTTCATCACTCGCTCCGGATCCCGGCCTTCGCGACGATCTTCGCGTTCGCCTCATATTCGCGGCGAACCACCTGCGCGAACTGTTCCACGCTCGAAGGCGCCACCACGTTGTCGAGCTTCGTCAGGCGATCAGCGACATCGGGCAGCGCGAGAGCCGCGTTGATCTCCGCGTGCAGCCGCTTGAGCACCGCCTCGGGCGTCTTTGTCGGCGCGAAGAAACCGAAGTGCGAGGTGTAGTTCGAGTCCGGATAGCCCAGCTCCGTCATAGTCGGGATCGCGGGCAGCGTGGGCATGCGCTTCGGCGCAGCGACCGCGAGGATGCGGAACTTGCCCTGTTGCAGCATGGCATTGACGCCCGG
>JANNXB010000203.1:0-4713 GCA_031409355.1 Betaproteobacteria bacterium
CCCGCGCCGCGGCGCAGGTGGATCGGCGGAAGCGGGAAGGGTGATTGTTTTTTCAACCTGGAAAGTTCTTTTTCCAGGATGGAACGACACCCGGCGTATTCGTCCCTAAGATAGATATAGATCTCGCCAACCCCGGCGCACCAGGCCGCCACCAGCATCCCTTCGAGAAAGCGGTGCGGGTCGCGTTCTAGGTAGTAGCGGTCCTTGAAGGTGCCCGGCTCGCCCTCGTCGATGTTCACCGCCATCACGCGCGGCGCCGGTTCGGCGGCCAGGATCTTCCATTTGCGGCTGGTGGGAAAGCCGGCGCCGCCCAGGCCGCGCAGCGCCGAGTCCTCCATGATCTTGGTGATCTCCTCGCGCGTGCGCTTGCCCGCCAGGCAGTCCGCGATCAGTTTGTAGCCGCCACCCTTCTTGTAGGCATTGAAGTCCGTGTAATTGGTTTCTTCACAGGAAAAAGACTTCCTGGAAACAGCAGCGACGATCTTTTCCACCGTGGCATGGCCGACGGGATACTGCCCAACGATCGCCACCGGCGCCGACTCGCATCGCCCGACGCACGGGGCATGGAGCACCCGGATATCCCTGCCCAGGATCCTGGGCAGTTTCTCCAGCAATTCATTTGAATTGAACAAAGCACAAGACAACGAGTCGCAAACCCGCACGGTGAGCGCGGGGGGCGGTGTCTCGCCATCCCTGATGACGTCGAAGTGATGGTAGAAGGTCGCGACTTCGTAGACCTCGGTCTGCGACAGCTTCATTGCCTCTGCAAGCGCCGCCACGTGCGCCGCGGACAGGTGGCCGTAGCGGTCCTGGACCTTGTGCAGGTGCTCGATCAGCAGGTCGCGACGGCGCGGCTCCTTGCCGAGCAGCGCGCGTATCTCCTCGCGCGCCTGGGGATCGACACCGCGGCCCTTGAGGCCGTATTTGCGCTTCTTCTTCACGTGCGCTTCTTCTTCACGCTCCGATTATCGGCTGGCAGCCGCGTGAAAATTCTTGACTGCGGTCAAGCCCGGCTAGGCGAAGCCGGTCTAAACCATGCGCCAGCGCCCGCCTTCTTCTTTCGCACGCTTCGCTCGCACGAGAGAATCAAGGTGCTGCTCTATTGTGCGGCGCTCGGCCTCGTCGTACCAGGTGCCGCTGGATCCCCTGGGATAGAGGAAGCGGCGCGCCACGAGCTCCGTGAGCGTCGCGGGTTTCTCCGCCAGGCAGGCCGCGATCGCCTCTTCGCGCGCATCCAGCCTGGAAGCGAAAGCCTGCAGCAGCGCGAGGAACGTTGCCCGCTCCGTGATCACGCCCTTGTGATGGGACGTCACCCAGGCTTGCGCGGGAATCTCCTTCACGGCCTCCAGCGTGTGGCGAAAATCCACCAGATTGGAGGTGGCATCCCCATAGTACGGACCGAAGGAGGACAGCTCGATGTCACCGATGAAGGCCACGCCGCCCGGCTCGACCAGGAGCACGCAGTGGCCGGAGGTGTGGCCCGGGGCGTGAATCGCGCGCACCGTGACGCCGCCGCCGAGGTCCCACAGCGCGCCGTCGCGGTACGGCCTGGCATCAGGCCGCGGCGCGTAATGGAAATCCCGCTGGATCATGAGATGCATCTCGTCCAGCACCGGCTGCGAATAGCCATAGTGCCGGGAAAGGCCCTCCCAGCTGCGCGCCGCTTCCACATCCGCCTCGTGAACGTAGACCGGTGCATGCTGCAGGCGGTGCAGGCCCGCCATGTGGTCTTCGTGCACGTGGCCCAGCACCACGATGTCGGCATCCAGCAACTCGCGGCCGAGGCGATTGGCGACCAGCGGCGTATCGAACGCGGCAAGCGTATCCGCGCCACGCACCATGACCTGGTTGCCGTCGGGGTACTTGCCGGACTTCTCGCCGGCGTAGACGCTGACCGCGCCGAGCTGGATGGATGGATTGATCATGAGTCGCCGTTCACGAGGCTATCCTACTCAAGCATAATCCGGCCATGGACGTTCGCACCCAGATGCGCAGCGCCGCGGGCCGTTACGCGGCGCGCCCGGCAATCGTCGCCGGCGACAGCCGCCTGAGCTTCGCGCAGGCCTGGGAACGCGGGCTGCGCATGGCGAACGCGCTGCTCGCGCTTGGCGTCCGGCCGCAGGACCGCATCGGCGTTCTGGAGGACAACTGCCTCGAAGCCGCCGACATCTTCCTCGGCGCGGCAATCGCCAACCTCGTGCGCGTGCCGCTCTACCCGCGCAATACGCGTGAAGCGCACGTGCACATGCTTTCGCACACCGGGTGCAAGGCGCTCGTGGTGTCGGGCAAGTACGCGCATGAACTCGAAGGCATCCGCAAGGAAGTCGCATCGATCGAGCACCTGATCGTGCGCGACGCGGGTTACGAAAGCTGGCTCGCGAGGCACTCCGCGATCGACCCGGACGTAGCGATCGATCCTGAAGACAACTACGTCGTCCGCCATACCGGCGGCACCACCGGCAAGAGCAAGGGCGTGGCCTATTCGCACCGCGCCTGGCTGGCCGCCGGGCGCGACTGGTTCTACCTCTATCCGCCGGTCGCCCCGGGCGATGCCTGCCTGCACATCGCGCCCATCAGCCATGGCTCGGGGTACCTGTTCGTGCCGGTGTGGCTGGGCGGCGGCGTCAACGTGATGGTGGACCGCTTCGAGCCGGGCTTCATCCTCGATCTGATCGAGCGCGAGCGCATCGGCTACATCTTCCTCGTGCCGACCATGCTGAACGCCATCAACCGCGCGCCCGGCATCGAAGCGCGGAAATTTCCCTCGCTCAAGTGCATCCTCATCTCGGCGGCGCCGATTTCGGACGAGACCGCGCTCACCGCCCACCGCCTGTTCGGCGACGTGCTGTACCAGGGCTACGGCCAGACCGAAGTGCTGCCGGTGGCGATGATGGGGCCGAAGCAGTGGTTCGCCGAAGTTCCGGGTTCGCAGCCACTGCGCTCCTGCGGCATGCCGCTGCCCTTTGCGCAACTGGAGATCTGGGACGAGCAGAACCGGCCGCTGCCCGCCGGCATGCCGGGCGAAATCGTCGCCAAGGCAGATGGCCAGATGAAAGGTTTCTGGAACGACCCGGAGGGAACCGCGGAGCGCATCGTCGATGGCTGGGTGAAAACCGGCGACGTTGGCATGCTGGATGCCAACGGCTACCTCTATATGCTCGACCGCTCGGGAGACATGATCATCTCGGGCGGCTACAACATATATCCTGCCGAACTCGAGAACGTGCTCGCCGGACATCCCGATGTGATCGAAACGGCCGTGTTCGGCATCCCCGACGCGAAGTGGGGTGAAACGCCGTGCGCGGTGTGCTGCGTCAAGCCGGGGGCGAATGTCAGCGAAGCCGAACTCGCCGAGCTTTGCGCCGCGTCGCTCGGACACTACAAGCGGCCGGGCAAGGTCGTGCTGCGCGCCGAACCGCTGCCGAAGACGCCGGTGGGAAAGATCAAGCGAAAGGAACTGCGCGAACCGTTCTGGGCCGGACAGACGCGGCGCGTTTCCGGCAGCTAGGCCGCCGACACCTTCAGCGGCAACGCGTGCATGCCGCGGAACACCATTGAGTTCAGCCACTCCAGGCGCGCCTCGGGCACCGCAAGTTCGATGTCCTTCCAGTGCCGCGCCACTGCGGGCAGCGCAACCTGCCCTTCCATGCGCGCGAGCGGAAATCCAAGGCAGATGTGCATGCCGAAGCCGAAGGTCAGGTGTGCCGGGCCGCCGCGCCCGAGATGCAGGCGGTCGGGCTGCTCGTAGACCGCCGGGTCGCGGTTGGCGGCGTTCAGCATCAGGAACACCCGGTCGCCGGGCTTGAGCACCTTGCCGCGCATTTCCTGCTCCACCTTGACGATGCGCACCTGTGCGCCGCTCGGCCCGTCGTAGCGCAGCAGTTCCTCGATGGCGCGTGGCGCAAGTTCCGGATCTTTTTTCAACAAATCAAATTCCTGCGGGAACCGCAGCAGCGACAGCAGGCCGTTGGCGATGTGATTGGTGGTGGTCTCGTGTCCCGCAAAGAGCAGCAGGATGCAGGTGGCGACCAGCTCGTCCTCCGTGAAGCGGTCGCCGCCGTCCTCAAGGTTCACGAGCTGCGACAGCAGGTCGGCGCGCGGATTTTTTCTTCTATCCTGGATCAACTCGAGGAAAAATCCGGCCATCTCCCTGGTCGCGCGTTCGGCGACATCGTACTTTTCTCCGGACATGCGCGAGCTGCCGATGAAGAGCGCCATCTCATCCGACATGCGCTTGACCCTGGCGAGCTCCTCCTTCGGCACCCCCAGCATCGCCATGATCACCAGCGCCGGCAGCGGCCCGGCGAAGTCGGCGACGAAATCGATCTCCCGGCGCTCCCCGATCTTCTCGAACAGCCACTGCGTCAGTTCTTCGGCCACGGGACGCATGGCGTTCATGGACTGCAGGTTGAACACCTTGCTCGTGAGCCGCCGCAGGCGCGTGTGCTCGGGCGGGTCGCGGAACACCATCCAGTGCGTGAGATAGCGGACGATCTGGCCGATGCGCGCCGCCTCCTCGCCGGGCAGCGTGGCGAAGTACGGCCGCAGGCGGTCCGAGGAAACCTCCTTGTCCAGGCATACCGCCTTGATGTCGTCGTAGCGCGTCAGCACCCAAGACTTCAGGCGCGGGCTCCAGTGCACCGGGTCTTCTTCGCGCAGGCGGCGCAGGAGCGGGAACGGATCGCGCAGGAATTCCGGCGTGTCGGGACGAAA
>JANNXB010000204.1:0-11212 GCA_031409355.1 Betaproteobacteria bacterium
ATCCAGCGTGATGGAGCGCTTGTTGCGGTGCAGGTTCTGGAAGTCCGGCCCGTCGCGCGGCCCGCCCAGGTCCTCGGGCGTGGTGTTCTCGATCTTGATCACGTCGGCGCCGAAATCGGCGAATTGGCGCACGCAGGTGGGACCCGCGCGCACGCGCGTGAGATCCAGGATGCGGAGCTTGGCAAGGGCGGACGAACCGGAGATGGCGGGCATGCCCCGATTCTAAACCGCCCCGGGCGCCGTCAACGCTCCGGCAGCGGAATGAATTCGGTTTCGCCCGGCACGGCTGCGAAACTCTGCTCGCGCCAGCGCCGCTTGCCGTCCTCGATCTTCTCCTTCGAGCTGGCGACAAAGTTCCACCAGATGAAACGCGGCCCGTCCATCTTCGCGCCACCCAGCAGCATGACGCGGGACTGGGTCTTGGCTCGAATTTCTATTTTTTGATCTTGTGAAACAACGCCGAGGCAGCGTTCAGCAAGCGGCGTACCGTCGAGCGAAACCTCCCCCTGCACCAGGTAGACGCCGCGCTCTTCGTGCTCGGCGGGCAGCGTCAGCGTCGCGCCGGCCTCGAGTTCTGCGGCGAGGTAGAACATGCGTGAGAAGGTCGGCGCGGGCGATTTTTCGCCGTACGCGTCGCCGGCGATCAGGCGCATCTCGACGCCCGGCAGGCGGATCTTCGGCAGTGTCGTGGCCGGATGGTGGCTGAACGCGGGCTCGGCATCCTCGTGCGCCTTTGGCAGCGCGACCCAGGACTGGATGCCGTGCATGGGCCGCGCGCTCTTGCGCAACGCCGGATCGCCGCGTTCGGAGTGCACGATGCCTCGCCCGGAGGTCATCCAGTTGACGTCGCCGGGCGCGATGGGCTGCACCACGCCCAGGCTGTCGCGGTGGATCATCTCCCCCTCGAACAGCCAGGTCACGGTGGCCAGGCCGATGTGCGGATGCGGGCGCACGTCCACGTTCTGCTCCGCCGCGACGGTCACCGGCCCCATCTGGTCGAAAAAGATGAACGGCCCGACCATCTGGTGGGGATGGCCCGGAAGCACGCGGTTCACCGTGAGTCCGCCGCCGAGGTCTTTACTATGGCTTTTTAGAATTTCCACAAAAAATCCTTGAAATAAAAACCTATGCCTCCGTGAGTTCTCCGTTCTGGTAATCCTGAATCGCACGCTCAATCTCCTCGCGCGTATTCATCACGAACGGACCGTACTGCACCACCGGTTCCTTGATCGGGTTCGCCGCGAGCACCAGGAAACGCGCGCCTTCCGTGCCGGCCTTCACTTCGACCGTGTCGCCTGACCCAAGCACGCCGCCCTGGTGCGTCTTCAGCACCCGTTCTTCGATTTCAATGTCGCCTTCGAACGGATACAGGTAGACCGTCTTGCCTTCGATTTTCTGAGAAAAAATCTTTCCCGCCGGAAGGGCAACATCCCAATAGATCGGATCGGTAGTGCCGCCCGTAACGGCTCCAGACGTACTTCCCAGTACGCCGGCAATCACCTTGACCTTTGCTCCATTCAGGTCGACGACGGGAATCTCATCGGCCTGGATGTCGCGATAGCCGGCGGGCTTCATCTTTTCCTTCGCCGGCAGGTTGATCCAGAGCTGGAAGCCGCGCATGCGGCCGTTCTCCTGCTGCGGCATCTCGGAATGGATGATGCCGCGCCCGGCGGTCATCCACTGCACGCCGCCGCTCTTCAGGTTGCCTTTGTTGCCGAGGTGGTCCTCGTGCAGCATGTGGCCATCGAGCAGGTAGGTCACCGTCTCGAAGCCGCGGTGCGGATGCGACGGGAAACCGGCGACGTAATCGTCCGGATTCTCGGACGAAAAGGCGTCGAGCATGAGGAACGGATCCGCGCGCAGGTGATTCGCGCTGCCGAGGCTGCGGATCAGCTTCACGCCCGCGCCGTCGGAGGCGGGCTGCCCCTGGATGACTTGCTGGATTTTTCTCGTGGTCATGGCGTTCTCCTTATGCAAGGGCGGGAACCATGCCGTGGATTGATTCGCGCGCTTTGGCCAGCGATGCGGTCTTCGACGTCTCGCTGATCGCCAGGCCCTCAGCATAAACGAACTCGATGTCCGTGATGCCGAAGAAGGCGAGAAAGTCGCGCACGTAGCTGGTATTCGCCGACCGCGACGCCGCGGGGCCCGGAGTGCTGCGGCTTGCGGCTATCATGCGCGAGATGGCCGACAAGGCCTGCATAGAGGAAAGAGGACGCAAATGAAATCCTGGTTCATTGTCAGCGGCAAGGACGCCACCAGCGTCGAACTGCGGGACGTTCCCGTTCCCGAACCCAAGGCGGGCGAACTGCTCGTGAAGGTCCATGCCGCGGGCCTGAACCGCGGCGAATTCATCGCCGGGCACGGCCTGTCGGGCGGCGCGGCCAAGGTGGGCGGCATCGAGGCGGCGGGCGAGGTGGTCAAGGTCGGCGAGGGCGTGACCGAGTTCAAGCCCGGCGACCGCGTCATGGGACGCGCTTACGGCGCTTATGCCGAATACACCATCCATCGCATCGGCGACGCCATGCCGGCGCCCGCGAAACTTTCATGGGAGGAGGCGGCCGGCTCGGGCATCGCCTACCTCACCGCCTACGACATGCTGTGGCCGGGCGGCGAACTTAAGGCGGGCGAATGGCTGCTGGTGACCGGCGCCTCGGCCGGTGTCGGCGTTGCCTCGGTGCAGCTCGGCAAGCTGATCGGCGCCAAGGTGATCGGCACCTCCGGTTCCGCCGACAAGCTGAAGAAGCTCGCCGCACTTGGCCTCGACCTCGGACTGCAGAACCGCAACGGCGGATTCGAGAAGGCCGTCATGGAAGCGACCGGCGGCAAGGGTGTCAACCTGGTGGTGAACAACGTCGGCGGCAGCGTGTTGGCCGAATGCATCCGCGCGCTCGCCTACAAAGGCCGCCTGGCGACGGTCGGCTACGTCGACGGCGTGGTCACGGCCGAACTCGACATCCTTGCGCTGCATGCCAAGCGCCTGAAACTGTTCGGCGTGTCGAACAAGATGCGCAGCGCCGCGGAAATCGCCGAGGGCGTGCGCAATTTCTCGCGCGACGTGCTGCCGGCGCTCACCAGCGGCCACCTGCGCCCGGTGATCGACAAGGTGTTTCCGTTCGCGGAACTCATGCAGGCCAAGGCCTACATGGAATCCAACGCCCACCTCGGGAAGATCATTCTGCGTGCGTGATTAGCGACGAACCCGGGTGTTTAGCTTTATGCTCAGTGCATTGCCTAGCCGAAGAAGCCATATGGAACCAAGCAAGACGTTTGAGCTAATCGAAAGAATTGCCGCATCGTTCAGTCCGAGTGCCCCGATCGACAGCAGGGCGTATTCCGGTCGCGAATCTCAAGTTGCCGACGTGATCAGCGCGTGCGTACAGCGTGGTCAACACGTTGTGATATTTGGCGAGCGCGGCGCAGGCAAGACCTCACTTGCCAACACCATAGGCCAAATGCTCAGAGCGAAATTTACAATGCCGAATTGCGGGACAATCAACTGCGATCAGACCACAACCTTTACTTCGTTGTGGAGATCGATTTTCTCGGAAATTCCCACAGCAAGAAATACGCCCATCAGCAGGAATCAGAGCGGAGCGGATCGTGCACAAGGCACGTTGGCACAACTCCTGCCTGAAAACGTTACCCCCCATTCCGTCAGGACTATTCTGCAGGACCGTGGCAAGTTTTTGATCATCATTGATGAAATCGATCGCATCAAGGACACATCCACCACCACGCTTCTCGCCGATACGATCAAGAGCCTTTCAGATCACGCTATCGACACCACTCTTGTCCTGGTGGGCGTCGCCGAGTCGGTCGACACATTGATCGCCGAACACGAATCGGTGCAGCGGGCACTGATTCAAGTGCACATGCCGAGAATGACGCAGGTGGAGATCGACAAAATTATCGACAATGGTCTTGCGGCCGTCGGCATGACCGTTGAACAAAGTGCCAAGAGGCGAATCAATAAATTGTCGCAAGGCCTTCCTCACTATGCGCATCTCCTTGGCATGCATTCGGCTCTGGCGGCCGCGGCCCAGGACCGTTTGCACATCAATATTGACGATACCCATCGGGCCCTGCGGAAAGCGCTTAAACACGCACAACAAAGCATCTCCGACGACTATGATCGCGCCATAACGAACTCAGGGGAGACCCTTTATCGCTGGGTCCTGCTGGCGTGTGCTTTGGCAAGCACCGATGAGCATGGTTACTTCACCGCCAGCGATGTGGTAACGCCTATGAGCATTCTTATGAAAAGAGACTGTCAGGTTTTCTTGTTTTCCCGGCACTTGAATTCTCTTTGCGAAGACAAACACGGTCCCGCATTGCTTAGAACTGCCGTTGCCCGTGGATACAAATACAAATTCAGGAACGCAACAATGCAGCCATTCGTCGTCATGAAAGGATTGGAAGCCGGGATCATTGTGACGGAGTTGGCCTGACCGGCTCTTTCTTGCCCGCGAATGGCCGCTCCTGGCTGCGGAAGCGGTCGCTCCCAATTTGAGCGCCTATCGAAGGCGCTTGCGCACCAGGCCGATCGCGCTGCGCAGCGCGTAGAGCTCGTCGGCGTAGGCGAGCGGCACGGCGACGCGCTCGACCTTGGCGTCCAGGTCGTCCAGTTCCACCATCAGCTTGGCGCGGTCCGAGTCCTTGGCCGCCAGCGAATCTTCGATCTGGCGCAGGTCGCGGTACCACCTGTAGATGCGCGAGCGGATCCGGTACTGGTAGAGAGGCGGCACCACGCGCGCCAGCGGGATCAGGATCGCGATGATCGAGAACAGCGCCACCCACATGCGGTCCACCAGGTTGGCGAGCCAGAACGGCAGGTAGCGCTGCATCGCCGGCGGGCCGTTGCGGTAGTAGCGCTCGGCGTCGCGCGCCAGCGGGAACTCGGTATTGAGCTGGGTCGGAAACTGGCCGGTCTTCGAGATCCAGCCGCCGCTGCTGTGGATCTTCGCCGCGGCCTGCACGAACAGCTGCACCAGCGCCGGGTGCAGGTCTTCGCGCGCCACCAGCGAGCAGGTGGTCGCCACCATGTCCAGGTCCGCCGGCGGCACGTTGCGCGGCAGGTCCACCACGCCGCGCGGCAGGGTGACCGGGCTAAGGTAGCGGTAGCGCCGCGCGTAGGCTTCGGCCTGGTCGATTTCCATCAGGCGGATGCCGGGCGTCTGCAGCAGCATCTGCACCAGCGGCGACTCCGGCGCCGAAACCATCACCACCGCATCCAGTTTGCCCGCGAGCAGTTCGACCACCGCGGGAGTCAGGTCCAGGTTGCTGCGCCGGATGTCCTCGCGGTCCATGCGGTTGGCCGCCAGCATGCGGTTGACGATGCCGGGAATGCCGCTGCCGGGGGCGCCGGCGTTGATCCCCATGCCGCGCAGCTGCGTAAATTCGGTGAGCACGCCGTTGCGGCTGCGCTTCTTCGCGCTGTCGGCGCGGTAGAACAGCCATACCGGCTCGTAGAACATGCTGCCCAGCGACATCACCGGCAGCTTCTCTTCTTCCTCGGTGGTCGTCTGCGTGGCGCGCCGCGTTTCGCTGGCGCCGCCCTGGACGAAGGCGATCTGCACGTCCTGCTTGCGGTCCTGCAGCAGGCGCAGGTTCTCGCGCGAGCCCGCGGAGGGCCGCAGCACCACCTCGATGCCGTAGCGCTTCAATTCCTCCTGGTAGCGCTTGCCGAAGGCGGCGTAGGCGCCCTGCTCGGAGCCGGTGGCGAGGACCACGCGCTTGGGCGGCGTGGGCTTGAGCAGGTAGTAGGCGCCGGCAAGCAGCACGACCGCGAGGAGGATGAACGGTCCGCCCGTGATGAGCAGTTCGCGGGCGGAGACCAGTGTGTCCCTGATGACGCGCGGCATGGCGTCAGTGTAGCCTTGGGCGGGAAAACATGAAATTCACGGTCCCCGCATGAGATTCACCATCCCCGACAACGAAATCGAACTGACTGCGGTGCGCTCGGCGGGTGCCGGCGGGCAGAACGTGAACAAGGTCTCGAGCGCGATCCACCTGCGCTTCGACGTCGCCGCATCCTCCCTGCCGCAAGCGGTGCAGGCGCGGCTGCTTGGGCTGAAGGACCAGCGCATTACGCGCGACGGGGTGGTGGTGATCAAGGCGCAGCAGCACCGCAGCCAGGAAATGAACCGCGCGGAGGCCTTGAAGCGCCTCCAGGCGCTCGTGGACGGTGCCGCGCATGTTCCGAGAGTGCGCCGCCCGACGAAGCCGTCGCGCTCAGCGAAGAAGAAGAGGCTGGAAGGGAAAATCCGGCGCGGCCGGATCAAGCAACTGCGCGGGAAGGTGCTGCGGGAAGACTAGTACTAGTACCGTTTCCCGGTATTGAATTCGCTCTTCAGGCGCGCGACCTGGCGCCGGAGCAGTTCGAGCTCGGCTTGCGCGGCCTGCACCTCCGCCTCAACCTTGCCGACGTGGGCGAGGCGGAAGCGCTCATTGGCCGCGTTCCAGCGCTCCATCAGCGCCTGTTCCTGGTCTCGCCATTTTTTCTTGAGGTCCATGGGGATTAAAAAAGCCCGGTTGCCCGGGCTTGTCGTTGTCAGCCGTCTTTGGCGTTGGCTGCTTTCTTGGGTTTCTTGGTCTTGGCCGGGCGCACCGTTGCTGCCTTGGCCGCTTTTGCCTTGCCGCTGAGCACTTCGTCGCACAGGGCGACGACCTCCGGCTCCTGAAGCCGCTCCGCATTGGCGCGCAGCTGCTTCACCTCCGGTTTGCTCAACGTTTGGATTCGGTCCTTGGTCCAGTCCATGGCTTCTTCCCGCACCCGCCTTTATACCACGCGGCTATGGCACAGGTCTATGTTTTTTTTGATTTTTTCCGAGTAAATGAGCTCGTATTTCAAGACGCAACGCCGCCTTTGGCGAGCCCCTGAATCACCGGCCGCGAACCCTCCAGCGCCACGCGCTGCAGGTAGAACGACAGCGCGCGGCGCCCGCCGAGTTCCTCGCCGCCGCCCGCGCGACCCGGTCCGCCGTGCGCCAGCTGCGGCAGCACCGTCCCGGGACCGGGCGAGAGCTCGATCTTCGGGTGGCCCAGGTAGATGCGCCCGTGCCAGGGCGCGATGCCGGCGACCGCTTCCTCGATGAACGCCGAATCCTCGGAATAGACCGAGCACACCAGCCCGCCGTTGCCGCGCGCGACGATGGTGGCAGGGTTTTCGGCATAGGGAATCAGCGATGCGACCGGACCAAAGACTTCGTGCTCGTGCACTGCCTTGCCGTGCTCGATTTCGAATAGCACGGGCGACAGGAAGAATCCCTTGCCGTCGCGGGATGTTTCTCCAAGAAGTTTCTTCCCTTCTGCCGCAAGTCGTTCAATCCCCGCACGCACATCCTTCAACTGCGCGGCGTTGGCGAGAGGTCCCATGCGCGTCTCTTCATCCGCGGGATCGCCGACCTTGGTCGCGCCGAGCATCTCGACCAGGTCGTCCTTCACTGCCGCCATCAGGTCCCGCGGCACGAGAATGCGGCGGATGGCGGTGCATTTCTGCCCGGCTTTCTGCGTGATGTCGCGCACCACGTCCTTGAGGAAAAGTTCGTACATGTCGCTGCGCGCCGCGACTTCGGGGCCGAGTACCGCGGCGTTCAGGCTGTCGGCCTCGACGTTGACGCGCACCGAGTGGCGGATGACGTTCGGCAGGGCGCGGATGCGCGCGCCGGTGTCGCTCGAGCCGGTGAAAGCGAGCACGTCCTGCGCGCCCAGGAGCGCGGGCAGGTCGCGCGGCGCGCCGACCAGCATCTGCAGCGCGCCCTCGGGCAGGACCTTCGCATCCACGATCACCTGCATGGCGCGATGCGCCGCCATGGCGGTGGCCGTCGCCGGTTTCGACAGCACCGGCATGCCGGCGAGCAGCGCCGCGGCCGCCTTTTCCGCCAGTCCCCAGGCCGGGAAGTTGAACGCGTTGATATGCACCGCGACGCCATGGCGCGGCACCGCGAAGTGCTGGCCGTGGAAGCGCGGCGAGCGCCCGAGCTGGATGCCTTCGCCGTCGATGAGGAATTTGCCCGCGCCAAGCGCCGCGCCGAGTTCGGCATAGGCGAGCAGGGTGGCGATCGCGCCATCGACATCGAACTTGGCATCCGAGCGCGTGTTGCCGCCGTTGGCCATGTTCAGCGCGAGCAGTTCGTCGCGCGCCTCCTGCAGCGCGTCCGCCATGCCCTGCAGCAGCGCGCCGCGCTCCGTGAAGGTCAGCACGCGCAACGCGGGGCCCCCGGTGTTGCGCGCGTAATAGAGCGCGGCGGCGAGGTCCACGCCTTCGCTGCTCGCCGTGGCGAGTGCTTCCTCGGTGGCGGGATTGAGCAGCGTCTGCGCCGCGCCGTTGCCCTGCGTCCATTGGCCGCAGACGTAACTCGACAGTGCTTGCATTATTTCCCTCCGGATTTTTTTGCGACTATGATTGTCCGCTTCCCGACAAATATATGGCAAACGTGGCACACGTCCCGCAACCGTTTCGTCTTTCCGTTCCCGATGCGGCGCTGGCCGACCTGAAAGAGCGGCTCGCCCGCACGCGCTGGCCCGACGAGCCGCCGCTGGAAGCCTGGTCGACGGGCACCAGCCTCGGGTACCTGCAGGACCTCGTCGGCTACTGGCGCGACGGCTTCGACTGGCGCGCGGCCGAGGCGAAACTGAACGCCTTTCCCCAGTTCACCGTCCCTCTCAAAGGCATCGACCTGCATTTCATCCATGCGCCGGGCAAGCGGCCCGATGCGATGCCGCTGCTGCTCTCTCACGGTTGGCCCGGTTCAGTGTTCGAATTCCTCAAGCTGATCCCGCTGCTGCAGGAGGACTTCACCGTGATCGCGCCATCGCTGCCGGGCTATGGCCTGTCGTTCAAGCCGGGCCAGCCGCGTTTCGGCAGCGAAGACATGGCCGAAGCCTTCGCCGAACTGATGACCGATGTGCTGGGCTACAAGCGATACGGCTGCCAGGGCGGCGACTGGGGCGCCTCGATAAGTTCGGTGCTCGGTCATCGCTATCCGGAACGGGTGATCGGGATTCATTTGAATTTGCTTGTGGTGCGTAGAGATTTCAATTTTTCTCTTGAAAATGAAGAGAGCAAAAAATACAAAATCCAACTTTCAAATTTCCTAAAGGAAGAAACCGGCTACCAGGCGATCCAGGGCACCAAGCCGCAGACGCTTGCCTACGGCCTCACGGATTCGCCGGCGGGACTTGCGGCGTGGATCGTGGAGAAGTTCAGGAGCTGGAGCGACTGCGGCGGCAATCCGGAGAACGCGATTCCGCGCGACGAGATGCTCGCCAACATCGCGCTCTACTGGTTTGCCGGCGCGATCGGATCTTCATTCTGGCCGTACTACGCGCGCCTGCATGCGGGCTGGCCGATTCCGGAGGGCGGCACCATCGGCGTGCCGATGGGCTACGCCGAATTCCCGAAAGAGATTCTGATCCCACCGCGCTCGCTGGCGGAAAAGACCTACACCGACATCCGGCGCTGGAGCGTGCTGCCCAAGGGCGGGCATTTCGCCGCGCTAGAGCAGCCCGAGGCGCTGGCGCGCGAGGTGCGCGCGTTTTTCGCCGCGCTAAGATAGCCGCATGAGCTACGAATGCTTTGAATTGGGCGTCGAGGGCGGCGTCGCGCACCTGAAACTGTCGCGCCCGGAGCGGCGCAATGCGATGACCGCGGCTTTCTGGAAGGAATTGCCGCAGATCGTGGAGGGGCTGCAGGCGAGGGTGCTGGTCCTGTCCTCGACCGGCCCGCATTTCTGCGCCGGGCTGGATGTGTCGATGTTTTCTTCGGCTGCTTTGACGACGGAAAGCGTGACAGCGAGAAGGCAATTCCGTGAGAAGCTCGAGGAACTCCAGGCCAGCCTGAGCTCCCTCGCCGAAGCCCCCTTTCCGGTGATCGCGGCGGTGCAGGGCGGCTGCATCGGCGGCGGCGTGGATCTCGCTACCGCCTGCTGCCTGCGCTACGCCACTCGCGACGCGTATTTCGTGATCCAGGAAATCAACCTCGGCATGATGGCCGACGTCGGCACCTTCAACCGCATGCCCAAGCAGCTCCCAGAGGCCGTGGTGCGCGAACTCGGCTACACCGGCGACAGGCTGACGGCCGAGCGCGCGGAGCGCCTCGGCTTCGTAAACGGTTTGTTTGATACTCACGACCAGCTGGTCGCGGGCGCGCTGGAGGTGGCGAAGCGCATCGCCTCGAAAGCGCCGGTGGCAATCGCGGCGACCAAGCAGATGATCTCCTACACGCGCGACCACTCGGTCGCCGAGAGCTTCGCCTACCTGAACGCGCTGCAGCCTGCCATCTTTGATATCGAGGAAATAAAGCGCAGCCTGAAAAAATCTAGAACTTGAGGGCGCGCTGGATCGCCGGACGCGCGGTCATCTCTTCGCCCCAGCGGGCAAGGTTCGGCATGCCCTCGACCGCGTCCGGCGCCGCGCCCTTGACGCGCGCATAGCCGGCATAGAGCGACAGGTCGGCCACCGAGACTTCATCCCCGGCGCAGTACTTGCGCTTGCCGAGCGCGCCGTCCCAGACCTGGAACAGGGCGCGCACGCGGTCCTTGAACATCTGCGTGACCGGCGAAGCCGCGTCCTTGTTCTTCGCGCCGAAATAGGCGCCGAAGACCGGCGTGATGTCGGTGGAGGCGCTCATCAGCGCCTGCAGCATGGCCGCGCGCCCGGCCGGATCTTTCGGCAGGAACTTGCCGGATTTCTCCGCGCAGTAAAGCAGGATCGCGGTGGATTGCGACAGCGTCAGCGGCTTGCCGCCCGGGCCCTCGTGGTCGACGATCACCGGGATCTGGCCGTTCGGGTTCAGGGCGAGGAATTGGGGCGTTTTGTTCTCGCCCTTGGCCAGGTCGATAAATTTCAGCGTGTAGGGCAGTCCGCATTCCTCCAGCGCGATGCGCGCGCGCATGCCGTTGGAGGTGCCCGCGGCGTAGAGATCGATCATGATTTTCCTTTCGAGTGAAGAAGACAGGACTCCAGCAATTCGAGGGCGCGGCGCGCGAACTCCCACATGTTCGCCTCCCGGTCGGCGCTGCCGGTTTCGACCGTAATCACCGCATCCACCGGCCCGCTGACCGCGATGCAGGCGTGCCCGGGCGCGTCGCCGTAGCGGTTGCCGCTGGGTCCGCTGGCGCCGGTTTCGCTCAGGCCCCAGGTGGTGCCGAGGTTGGTGCGCACCGTTTTCGCGAGCAGCGCCGCATAGGGCTCGCTCGCCGAGCGCATG